>JAGXRQ010000011.1 GCA_018335675.1 Bacteroidota bacterium
TATCCTTTAACCAGTCAACTTTTTCAAAAACTATATCATTATCGAGCTTTAAATAATATTCTGCTTCGGGTTCAAGCGACCAGGCAAGATTTGATGCTTTCGCGACCCCAACATTTTCTTCGAGTAAAATCAGGTTTTTGATTATACCATTTTCTTTTAATTCTTCAAGATATTCTTTTGTACCATCTTCGCTATTATTATCTATAACAGTGAGAGTGTATGGGTAACTTGGATATTTAATTACCGATTCTATTGACTGTTTTGTAAACTCAATACGATTATATGTAACCATGCAAATGTTTACGAATTTTTCTTCGTTTACCGTATTATTAAGGTCACCCAATCTTTTAACCTCAACACTTTCAGTTATCGTTGACCCATTTTTTTCATTAACCCAATAATCATGTTTGTCTCTAAGATCTTTAAATAGTTCTGGATAGAGCTTTGAAACATTTAAATCTTTTAAGATGACTTCGAGTATTTTCTCCTGTTCATCACTAAAGCCATAATCTAAGCTTTTAAGTAAATAAAAAAGTGCATTATCAACACTGTTCCATTCAAAAAAGCGTAATGATATTTTTGTGTACGCATTTGCAAATGATTCTATTTCAGAATTATTCCAATCGAACTGGGTAAATAGTTTTTTTACCCCCGCCTTACTTATTATATTTTTCAATATTTTGATTTCATAGCTATAATTGGTGTTTTTACTGAGTTCCCCCGTTATATTCTTTTCGTGAATTCTATATTTATAAGTTATTTGGGGTACATATTTACAATTAAATTTTTCAGATAAAGCAAGTCGAGACCAGAATTCATAATCTTGAGCTCGATTAAAATGCTTGTCATAGTAACCTAAGGTTTCATAAATTGACCTTCGAACCAATGTGCCTCCATCTGGTATTGGTGATCCAATTAAAAGAAATTCAATCATCTTATCATTCTTTCGCCACCAGTCATTATATTTATAAAGATAATTAGATTTACCAAAGGATTGGAGCTGTCCATAAATCACATCAATAGATGGGTATTGTTTTAGATAATCATAGTATGATGATAAAGCATATTTATCTAATAAATCATCATCTCCCAACCATAAAAGAAATTCACCATGAGAATGTTTAATACATTTATTTCTTGTATCCGGAGCCCCCGAATGTTTTTTATAATAATAGCGTATTTTATTTGAATCTATGCTTTCAACAATTTGTCTTGTATTGTCTGTTGAACCATCATCTACAATTACAATCTCAAAGTTGTCATAATTTTGTTCTAATACACTTTGTATTGCTTCTTCAATGAATTCCGCCCTGTTATATGTGGGTATGCATATTGAAATAAATGGGGGGGGAATGGGAGTTGATGGGTGTTTTATTCCCGAAATAGCAAACTGCATTTTTTCAATATAATTAGAAGTACTAACAGGATACTTGTTTTGATTTTCCGCATAGGTTTTAAAAGCCGAAATCAAATGCCAGGTTTCATAAAATACATTTACTTCTATACCATAAATTCTCCCAAATTCAAGATAGTCAATATATCTTCCATCCCTCATAAGCATCCAAAGATTTTTCTTACATAATGCGGGTAAATACATATTCCCTCCCTGTAAACCGACTACAAATTCGGCATCATTGAATAATGATAATTGCAGTTTGTTTCTTTCCTCATTTGAAATATTCTTATAGTAATCATTAAGATTAATAAAACTTTCATCGCTTTTTAAATCATTAAAACTAAAGTCGAAATATTGATCTATTGAAGTCTCTTCAATGAAGTGATTGTATATTACTGAATAACCATAATTCTTGAACATCTCCACCATCAATCTAATATCCTTGACGTCAAAATAATTTAACGGCGCTTGATAAATTTGAAACCATTGTCTGAAAAATTTATTATTAATAACTACAAATGGTTTTTTAATTGCAAATGGATATTCAGTCTTAACCCAACTATAGTCTGGACTTGTATAAAAATTGGTTTTTATAATTCCATGAATGTCTTTGTTCTCCCACTCTGCACCATCAATTATTATCTTTTTTTTGTTGATAAAATCTGGGCCTGGGTGAATGATTCTTTTACCATTAAAAACTGATTGTAAATGATAATATTTCTCGGGTTCTCCCCACATGTCACCTATTAAACGTCCTTCAACTTCATGATGGCTGTCTGAGAAATAATAAAAAACTTTTGAGCCAATTCTACTTACCGTATTAAGTTTTATCCCTCTTTTTCCCTTTAAAAATAATAAATATGGCAACCATGATATTAATTCATATCCAAACTCCCCCAAAAAACAGAAAACACTTTCAGAGGCTTCTTCGGCAGATATTATTATGGGTTCATTACTATTCATCGTCATCACTTTCATTACTTAATATTTCGTTATTAAAAATTTTTAATGATTCTTCAATCGCTATATCCATATCGTAGTATTTATATTTCCCCAATCTTCCGCCGAAGATAGTATCCGGTGTTTTTTTTGCTTCTTTTTCATATCTTTTGTATAACTCGATATTCGTGGAATCCGGAAAGGGATATTCTAATTCCTCTGGGCGAGTTGCATCACCTGGCATTTCATAAGTTATTAATGTCCCTTTAATTTTTGAACTGTATTTTTTTTCCATCATAAATTTCCATTCAAGTATTCTGATATAATCGCATTCATCGCCTGGATAATTTACTTGTTCTGTGTTTTGGTAAGAGTCACAATTTGGTATGTATTTATTAATTCTTTTGGCGGTACGATATTTTAATCTTCCATATTTATATTCAAAAAACTCGTCTAATGAACCTGTATAAATCAATCTTTTAAAGTTAAATTGGTCTTTATACTTAAAATAGTCACAGCTTAGCAATAAAGGTATATCCTTTAACATATTTCGCACCATTGAAGTATAACCTTCAACAGGCATCCCTTGATATTCATGTTTCATTAACCTAACATCGTCATCATCTCTGACCTCAAATCTTTTTGCAAGTGATCTAGATAAATAAACAGGATCTATCCCCCACTGTTTTTTATTATATCCTTTAACAAATTTTTCATAAATAAGCCTCGGCATCATTTTTAGCGATGCCTCTTCAAAATTTGTTGGGTTTTCAATATATGCGGGTTGCCAATTATTTTCGACTAATAAACTGATCGTATTCTTATCTAGTGGCCAATTATATTGGTTATTATTTACTTTTGTCTTGACTACGGCTTCAAATTTGTAAAAATCAGAAAACTTATTTACAAAATCCCAAATTTCTTTTTTATGAGTTCTAAAGTAATGTGGACCATACTTATTTAACCGAATCCCACTCTGATGATAATAATCATATACATTACCAGCTATATGATTCCTTCTCTCCAACACAAGTACTTTTTTACCTATATCTTTAAGTTTTCTGGCTAGGACGCTACCAGTTAAACCTGACCCAATAATTAAGAATTCTGTTTCCATGTTTTCTTTATCTTCATAATTTTTTATAGAGAATCGTTCATAACATTTATTAAGAATTTATAGTCTCTATTTTTATGCCGGAATGAAAGAGGGTTTTGGGTGAGATTATTAAGGTTTTCTGATTCTTTTTAGACTAATTTTGTCTAATATTAGCCACTTTGTGAAAATTGAGGTACATCTATGGAAAGTTGGTCAAATGCTTTCTCTAGTTTACGATGTTCAGTTTTTCTATAAAATCGCTTTCAAGACCTCAACTATTTTCTCCGATGTATTCCCGTTCCCGTAAACGGGTTTGTCGAATTTTTCTGCTTTCTTAACTAAATCTATACTCTCTAAAATTCTTTCGGTGTCCGCACCGGCAAGTAAGTTCCAACCGAGTTGTATCGTTTCTATCCACTCGGTTTCATTCCTTAATGTAACCGAGGGAGTTTTCAGATAAAATGCTTCTTTCTGTATGCCGCCTGAATCGGTTAGAATTACTTCCGCATTTTTCATCAGTGTTATCATGTCTATATATCCGGCAGGCTGAATAACTTTAACATTACCCGGTATTGCAATATTATTAGATTCAATTCTTCCTTTTGTGCGAGGATGTAAAGGCAGAATGATCTTTTTATCCAGCTTCGAAAATGCAGTAAATATTGAAACTAAATTTGAAATGTTGTCTGTGTTTTCTGCCCTGTGTATTGTGGAAAGATAAAAGTTTTTAGGAGCAACTTTCAATTCATCAAGAATTTTGCTGTTGCCGCTTAGTTTTTCAAATAAGAGGATTGAATCAAACATTACATCACCAACATTGTAAACGTTTTTTACGATTCCTTCTTTTGCAAGATTTTTTACGGCGTTTTCACCCGGAACGAATAGTATATCCGCAACATGATCCGTAACTACACGGTTATGCTCTTCGGGCATTAACCTGTTAAAACTTCTTAATCCCGCTTCGTTATGTGCCAGCGGGATATGTAGTTTAACCGCAGCCAGAGCACCTGCAATCGTTGAATTAGTATCGCCATGAACTATTACGATATCCGGTTTCTCTTCAAGTAATATCTTCTCTATTTCAATTAACATAATCCCGGTTTGATGCCCGTGAGATTTACTTCCTACCGAGATATTGTATTTGGGGTGTGGAATTTTTAATTCATTAAAGAAAATATCGGACAGTTCATAGTCGTAATGCTGCCCTGTATGAACAATAACTTCTTCAAATCTCTCTTTTAACTTTAATGATAAGGGAGCCGCCTTAATTAACTGCGGTCTTGCTCCCACTATTGTAATAATCTTTTTCAAATGTTACTTATTCCTTTTTGTTAATATATATTTACTATACCGGGTCAAATCCGAACGTCCTTAAGAATATGGGTTTTAATCATTTATGTAAAGTAGCAGATTATTGTAAACCCGTTCAAATACTGGCTGCCACTCTCCGAATTTGTATTGTTTGAACAACTTCATACCCGGGTACCAAATGCTTACGTCATTTACTGATTTCCATCGCCAATCACTCTTAAAGGAAAGTAGCGTCCAGACTTCCTTTCCGAGTGCCCCGGCTAAATGAGCCGAATATGTGTCTATTGTTATTATTAGATCAAGATTCATCATCACGGCAGCGGTGTTGTAAAAATTTCTTATTTCGCGGGAT
>JAGXRQ010000012.1 GCA_018335675.1 Bacteroidota bacterium
TTTTGAAATTGTAGTAGCAGTAATTGTTTTTTTAAAATCTAAAAAGTTAGCGGCTTATTGGGAAAAACTTTAGAACAATATTTTTAATACATAAGCCCTAACAAGCGCCTCAACGCCGACCGCCATTTTTGTTTTGGCGATTTTATAATTTTTGGCGTTTTGTTTTTGTTAAACATTTTGTTCTAAGTGTTCATTCTAATTAATTAACTTGCCTTCGGTGCTTAAGGAAAAAGATAAGCACCTTCGGCTAAATATTTGGCATTTCGTTTTAGCTCGGCTTCCTTGCTTGGGGCGGCGGGTTAGGCGCAACGTCGTTAGGCAACTATGAGGTAAAATGAATTTTTTATTAAAATTATTAGTGATTGTTTTAACGATCAATCTTACTGGCTGTTCACTTATTCAGGCTATATTTAATGGAAATACAGAAGAGGAGTCAAACCTAATAGATATTTTTATTTTGGAGGGTGATGAATATTATGAAGCAGAAAATTATATTGATGCAATAACTGAATATGACAAAGCATTAAAAATAAACAAGGATAAGCCCGATATATATTATAAGAGAGGATTAGCGAAAAAGTTTTTGGGAAATAAATATGAAGCTATAAAAGATTTTACGAGGACTTTAGAACTAGATGACTCAAACATTAATGCTTATATAGAGCGTGGTAAAATTAATTTAGAACTTAATTATTATGAAAAGACGATTTCAGATTGTAATAAAATTTTAGAAATTGACCCGTATTTTCTATCTGCTTATACATTACGAGCAGATGCAAAGCTCAATCTGGGTAATCCTGGAGATGCTATAGATGATTGTAACATTGCCGTTAGTTTAGACTCAAGTTATGCAATGGCGTATTTCCTTAGAGGTGATGCATACTTTGATCTTGAAGAATATCAAAATGCCATATATGATTATAATTATGCCATAGAACTGGGTTCAAATTATTCTCAAATATTTTACAATCGTGGTTTGTCAAATTATCACATATCCAAGTTTAATGAAGCCGTACAGGATTATACAAAAGCTATCGAATTAAATATAAATTTTTGGCAAGCATACTGTAATAGAGGTGCTGCAAAATCTGGCTTGGGTGATCAGGATGGAGCCATCAAAGATTATAATATGGCAATAACCATTAATCCTAATGATGCTTTGACATTTTATAATAGGGGCAGAAGTAAAATAGCCACAGGCGATACAAATGGAGCAATATCAGATTATTCTGCCTCCATTGAACTCAATCCAAATTATGCCAGTGCATATATTGATCGTGGGTATGCAAAATATAAACTCCAAGATTATGAAGGGGCAATCTTCGATTTAGATAAAGCTATAAGTATTGACTCGACTAATGCGTTAACATTTTATAATCGTGGAGTTACAAAATTTGACCAAGGTGATATAGAGAGCGCTTGTAAGGATTGGGTAATCGCATTTAATCTTGGTTATAATAAAGCAGAGGATAAAGTACAGGAGCATTGTAATTAATTATTTATTCTTCATTGCCTAACCCGTGCCTCAAGCCGAAAGCGTTTTCGCACTCGGCTTTTATGCAGTTTAAAAGGCAGTTGTTCCGTGTAATCTTTCTTGTTAAAGGTTATATTGTTAAAAAAATTTGTTCTAATTGTTAAATGTATATTTTTAATTAATCATTGTTGCTCTGGGCTTCGGCTTAGGCACAATGCCGTTATGTAACAACTAAAATTAACAATGTTAAGAGTCATTAAAAATAAACTAAATATTAAAAATAATTTTCAATTATTAGTTTTAATATTCTTTTCATTATTCTTTTCATTATTCGCTGTCTTCTATCTTTATGATTTATCTCAATCTTTTTATTACTATATTTTCTCTGGTACTGATAAGGTAGTTTTCCTTGAGCATGATGAATGCACAGATAATTTAGAACGACTTTTAGAACATGAGGAGCTTAAAGGAAAGTTACTTTTAATCTTGCCAAATAATCTTTATACACCACCTGATTCTGTATGGTATACATCTTTAAAAAAATTATTTTTAGAAATAGACCCCAGATTGTTTGCAATTGTATTTATTAGTTCTCGAAGTTGTTCCAAAGGCTTTTATTGGGAAAGGTTTAGATTTTTCAGAGTATCAGAGTATAAAGAATATATAAAAAAGAATGATTTATGGGGGTATCATTTTACTGTTAACCTTGATGCTGTCAATAATTTTAAAAAGTTGAAAAACTATGAAGTGAAAGATTATGTTTCAAGTAGATCATTTTGGCTAATTAGCGCTGACAGATCAACGATTTATTTTGATTTAGAAAAATCTACAATGAGTGATTATAGACTTTTAAAGGAATCGATACTAAAAATTATTGATAAATAGCGAATAATAATGTTACATAACCAGCAACTCAACAAGACGGCTTCATTCAGGTCTTGGCATTTGCAGGTTAAAGTTGGTTAGGTTTATAAAAGTATATAATAAGTAATTAACACTGTCAGTTAAACAATACATAAACATTAAAAACGGTGCAGCCGCTTGTTAGTTGCAACGACGTTAGGGCACTATTCCGGATTCAGTTGCAGTAAAAAGGGAGAAATTATGAAGCATATATTATTTAGCACAATATTTTTGTTAAATATTGTATTTCACCAAGTTTATGGACAAGAAGATTATATCGACGTAAGAAAATTACCAGTACCGGATTGCAGTGGTAAAACATCAATTTGGAATGATTTCAATAAAAACATAACCAAAATATTGGTAATACCCGATAACCCTTCGGATTCAGTTGAATTTTTTAGAATGTTCAATCATATAAAAGAACTATTTGTTGATTCATTAATAAAAAAAGAATCGCAATTGATTGAAAGTGATTTTAAAGTTGGGTTAGCGATATATGGTTTAATCAATGATTTTAATAATTGGAATAGATTTAATTTACCTATTGACCAAATATCAAATGGATTTTTATTTAATGGAATAGAGTATTCAAAAAATTCTGATGGAATCTATTTTATTTCAAATGATAGAGTAGTTTATTCTGGCAATTCGCTTGAAGAAATTTGGAAACTTCAATCTACAGTTGCAGCCCTTTACAAGTATATGATTTTCAAAAATGGTTTAATGGATAAATTATGTATCAATGATAGTACTATAATTGATGTAGCAAAAATCAGAGAATCTAATTACAACAAAAGTTCTACTAAATACTATAACTTATTTGTGGATAAAAAGTTGGGTGAAATAAACATAAGTGATTCAATAATTTTAGATATTTGTGATAAAACGCAGCTACCTCTTCCAGAATTTAAGATCAATGCGTTTTTACATAATGACCCAAATGCCACAAGATTGTTCTCTAATTTCTATTTTATGACTGGCTGTGAAACATTGGAACCAACAATGAAATTTGGTAATGTTCAATTCGATGGAATTCATACAACTGGGAATGATATTAATTTTGTTAAACACGAGACATTTCATTATGTGTGGGAAAAGCTAGTTGGTGAAAGCCCAAATGAATTTTTCAATGAGGGAATCCAAAAATATTATGAGTTCTTAAATGATACTGCGGTATCATCTTATGCTAAAAATATTCAACAAAAATATGCAGATTATGATCTAACAAATCTTGTAACGGTTGGTAATAAGGAAGTTTTTTGGAATGATGCTCCAAGAGAGAATAATTGGACAATTGCATATGAACTATCTGGTCTATTTGTTAAGTATTTAATTGATAATTGGGGACTTAATAAATTCAAACAGTTTTTTGTAAGTAAAAATATTGAGGAGTCATTTATTAAATACTATGAACTTACATCTAAAGAAATAATTCTAAATTACAATCAATGGGTAAAAAATAATTACTAAAATGCCCTAACCAGCCAATCAACCCGACCGCCTTTTCGCATTCGGGTTTTATAAAATTCTTGGGTTGGTCGTTCCGTTTTAAGTTTGTTGTTCAAAGTAGTTCTATTAATTAACATTGTTGCAAACTGCACTTGCAAAGAAAGATAAGTGCAGTTTGCTAAATCATTGGCTTTGTCTTTTTTAATCTGCATTGCTGTTCTGGGCGGCGGGTTATCGGCAACGTCGTTATACAAATTTACTAAACGTTGTAAATAGTAAAGCTTATTTGGCTCTGGTGTTGGGGGTTTTCTTTTTTGTTCTTTGTTCTTTTTGTTTATCGCACTGGTGTTAGGGTGTTCTCTGTTTTTTCGGGAGCAGCTTTCTTGGCTCTCTGTTTGGTTAGTAAGTTTATTAAAAGTAGATGTTCTTCTAAAATTTTTAGTTTTTAAAAGTTTGGTTTTTATCGGGGTTACTTCCCTGTTTTGCAGATTGTAAATACTGCAATCGTATTCTGTTTGGTGTAGTTGTGTTCGGCATTTGTGTTCAGGGGTTTCTTTCTGTTCTTTGTTTCTTGTTTTACTGCACCAGGATTTAGGTAAGTATGTTTTAGGTTGTGCGGTTTTTTGTTTCAGGTTTTATTTCGGTTTGGGTAAGTCAGGTACTTTGGTTTTGTAATTCGTGTTTAGGTTTGGTTGTTCTTTATTTGTTTTTGGTTCAAGGCTTTAAATTTGCATAACAAGCAACTCAAGCCGACAGCATATTCGCACTTGGGTGAAGTAAAGTTTATGGCTGAGTTATTCCGTTTTGGCTTTTGTGTTCGAGGCAGTCAAATTAATTAATCTGCTGACTTCTTTCGCAGCTAATAATAAACCTCCCGACAAGTCGGGATAATAATTTTCGGCAGTTGTAATTAACGTGGCGAAGCTGTGCTGGGCTGCGGCTTAGTTGCAACGCCGTTATACAAATTTACTGAACATTGTAAATAGTAAAGCTTTTTAGGCTCTGGTGTTGGGGGTTTTCTTTTTTGTTCTTTGTTCTTTTTGTTTATTTCGCTGTTGTTCGGGTGTTGTCTGTTTTTTCGGGAGCAGCTTTCTTGGCTCTCTGTTTGGCTTAGTAAGTTTATTAAAAGTAGATGTTCTTCTAAAATTTTTAGTTTTTAAAAGTTTGGTTTTTATCGGGGTTACTTCCCTGTTTTGCAGATTGTA
>JAGXRQ010000013.1 GCA_018335675.1 Bacteroidota bacterium
TATGAACTTCTATAATAACAAGAGAAGGCATGGAAGTCTTGGAAGAAGAGCTCCGGTAGAAATATGGAATGAATATTACAGGTCTTTACCTTCTGATAAGCAACAAGCAGCGCAAGTATTGGAGGAAAAGTCAAGGGCGTCCGCCCTTCAGGACGCTTGCCTTGCCCTTGACTTTTTCGGAAATACGGCTACCTTTGCTGATCAGAAGATGAAGGACAATATGAACGATAACAACCTAAACTCTTTTAACAATTATGTCCAACTTATAGGGGGTTGAGACAATTTACAGTGCAAATGGACAGAAGATAATGCAAAAAACAGAGACAACATATGGAGGCCCAGGTCACACAAGGCATTATGCAGGGCCATTTGTTTATCTGAATTCTGAATTAGTTTGGGTAAATACACCAACCGGACGTTTTGTAGTTTTGGATAAAGGTAATCTGGCAAATGAGTTTCATTTACGAGACCATTTGGGTAATACAAGAGTAGTAATGAAAAAGGAAGCAGCATCATCCCAATATGTTGTAATGCAAGATAACAGTTATTATCCATTTGGTAAAAGTATTACCGGACTAACTGCATCAAACCGCAATCTGACCTACGAAAAAAACCGCTACCTATACAACGGTAAAGAAAAACAAGATGACTTTAATATGACAAGTCTGGATTGGTATGATTACGGGGCACGGTTTTATGATGCGCAGATTGGGCGGTGGCACAGCGTGGACCCGCTGGCGGAAATATACAGGAGATGGAGTCCTTATAATTATGTTGTTAATAATCCCTTGAGATTTATTGACCCTGATGGGATGAAAGTTCAAGGTGTTACCAAGGATGATGCTAAAAAGGCGCATGAGGATATTAATACTATGTTTGCTGATAAAAAATTTGATGGATTTAGAGGATTGATTTCGCTTGATGAAAAAGGGAATACTTTTAATGCTATTGATGGCGATGCTATGAAGAAGGCTCTGGATGGTGTTGAATTAAGCGAAGATGAACAAGCATTAGTCGATTTAGTTTCTGGGGCTATTAACTCAAACGACATAAATAAAATCGAATATGTAAGTGGTGATTTCATTTCTCAAGAGGGAACTGAGGCAATCACTGGCGCACTCGAGAATGTTCCTAAAGGTATGTTGACACCAGATGGCAAATTAGGTAAATGGTTTATTGACAACCGTGGTGGTGGGCTTAATGCTAAAACAAAAACTGGCTCCCATTCATTTATTAGTAAAAATGTAACCGGTAAAGATAGGGCTGTCCTTTTTGGCCATGAAGTGTTAGGACATGGAATACTGACATCTAAAGGAGTTACAGGAGCTGATAATAATAATAATGCTGTCCGAGCTGAAAATTTAATACGAAGAGTTATAGGAATACCACAATGGGATGGTAGTGGACATACAGGACCTACACCTTCTGAAAATCCTTATTCAATGCCAAAACTTAAATAATGAGAGTATTAATTTTATTATTTGCTATAAATATTGCGATAAATGATTTAGCTAGTGCACAAAGTGAAAATATGGCTAATGGCGATAACAAATCATTTAACTTGGCAATGCAAAGCAGAGCTAGTGCCGATACCGTTTTACAGCTATTTGATACAGCTGCTTTGAAGCTACTTTATTCTATTGATGATAAAAATTATTGGATTATAACAAAAGAATCAAAGAATTTCAAAGAGTATTATGTAAGATTGGATTCGTGTAGCAATATATTGGAAAATAAATCACTAGGTAACTATAAAGGCGATTTGAATTTAGTTATTGAGGCGTTTAATATTGGAAAATATAATTCTGAACTTATATTTGATAGTCGAGGAATAATTAGTGCTAAGAAATATTTTGTGATAAAGGATAAAGATGGGAAAAGATATGCAGAATGCAGTGTATTGTCACTCCCATTTGTTCATATAGATGAAAACTTGGATATGTATATTGCAATGAGATTAGCAGAATTTATGTACTTGATTGAATTTAAAAAATAATTATATGATTTGAACTAGTCATTACGAGTGATTAGTAATAATAAGATTAACTGACACCGCTCCCCCGTTAAGCCGAGCCAGCCAATTTGAAACGAATTTGGGCATTACGGTATAGGAAAAGCGAAACCTCCGTTAAGCCGAGGCTGTCAGATTGAAACAACGTTGGGCGGTCGGCTTCGCCACTCCAAATTCCACCCCAAAACCAAAACTCTCCTTCCCAATATTGGGAAAAACCACCAATAATAAAGCATTACAGAAACGTATCTGTTATGCATAGAAAAATTAAGTGCTCAAATATCAAAAACCGGTATGAGTGGCAAATTAACTTCGGTTTGGGTGACACAAGTTGGAGCGGTTTATCCATTAAGTAGGCTTATTCATTATTTTGAACTGCCGGCTCGCTGCAGTTCAGACAGTTTTGGCTTAAATTAATGTCTTTTCGGTTTTTGGCGGCTTGGAGGAGGGCTGGTTTAAACTATGAGACGCGCCTGTAGAGACGCGCCAGAAGATAGGCTCGTCTCTACATATCTGCCATGACGCATTAATTGGAGACATGCCGGGAAGGCATGTCTTTACATCAAACCACTCTCTTCGTTGCGCTGCAAATAAACATTTTAGCAATTAATAAACTGCGTAGCGCAGCGCTTGGGTTTCGTGCAATTTTATACGCTATTGATGTTGAACTCCTGACGGAGTTGGGATTGTGCAGATTGAAAGGATTGAAGATTGCATTTTTTTCGGACACTCATTATTTGCAATTAAAATCCATAAAAAACAAAAACTCGGACTATATTCGGACTAAATATTTATTAAAAGCCTAAATCGTGGTGCAAATGCGGTGCAAACAATAAACCAAAAAACCGCAACTATCTATTAATAAGATAATTGCGGTTTTAATAAGTCGGGGTGAGAAGACTCGAACTTCCGACCCCTTGCACCCCATGCAAGTACGCTAGCCAACTGCGCCACACCCCGAAATTTTGAATTGCAAATGTAGTAGATTTTTTTTAATAGTGACAGATGGGTGGAAGGAAAGTTACAGAAAAGTGACAGAAGGGTGACAGAAGGGTGACAGGAAAGTTACAGGAAAGTGACAGGAAAGTGACAGAAGGGTGATGTCTCAACCCCCTATAAGTTGGACATAATTGTTAAAAGAGTTTAGGTTGTTATCGTTCATATTGTCCTTCATCTTCTGATCAGCAAAGGTAGCCGTATTTCCGAAAAAGTCAAGGGCAAGGCAAGCGTCCTGAAGGGCGGACGCCCTTGACTTTTCCTCCAATACTTGCGCTGCTTGTTGCTTATCAGAAGGTAAAGACCTGTAATATTCATTCCATATTTCTACCGGAGCTCTTCTTCCAAGACTTCCATGCCTTCTCTTGTTATTATAGAAGTTCATA
>JAGXRQ010000014.1 GCA_018335675.1 Bacteroidota bacterium
CCAGCCACTGAAGCCGCTCGAATTGGTGATGTTTTTGTCACCGTCACCGGCAACATTGATGTTTTAACTGCTAAACATTTTTCTCAAATGAAAGATGGGGCAATTTTTGCCAATTCTGGACATTTCAATGTTGAAATTAATCTCAAAGATTTAAATAAAATTGCTAAACAAAAAAGATTGATTAGAAATAATCTTGAAGAATATACTTTAAAAAATAATAAAAGAATTTATTTATTAGCTGAAGGCCGGTTGGTTAATTTAGCCGCGGCCGAGGGTCATCCATCTGAAGTGATGGATTTAAGTTTTGCTACTCAAGCCCTAGCTCAAGAGTATTTATTAAAAAATCAGACAAAACTTGATAAAAAGGTCTATTTCTTACCAGAAAAAATAGAAGAAAAAATTGCTTTTCTCAAACTTAAATCAATGAACATTAAAATTGACTCCCTAACACCAAAACAAAAAAAATACATGAACAGTTGGGATTTAGGAACATTAGAAAATTAGAATAAATTTAATAAAAAGCAAAAACGACCCTGATTGGTCGTTTTTGCTTTAGGTTATGTTTTAAACTAGACTTTTAATAAGTAACAACAATTTTGTAATTTCCGTCTATGCTGTAATGAACATTACCTTCTCCGAGAACAGTTTTATAATGAATAAAAACTTTACCATTTTGGATTGATGGTTGATTTGGGTTTTGAAAAACTGAAGTAACCCATTCTTTCTTATTGTTTGGTCTACCGCGAAACTGTTCGAAAAACCTTGCATAAACCATAACTGATGGCATCTTGTTTTCTCTAATTTCTGGAATTCTTATTTCCTTCCAATGATGATAATAAATCCCGTGAGGACCATTATCGGATTCAATAATTAAATCTCCTGGTTGATTAATGTCAAACACTCCTTGATAGACTCTCTGGCCAACCCTTCTGGTTAATAAACCAGAATCTTGAACCTGAGAGAAAACTTTACTTGTTGAAACTAAAAGACCTAAGCTGATAGCACACATAACTGCTACAACTAAAATTTTGTTTTTCATAGTTTTAGATTTTAATTTTTTATTTTAAAAGGGGTTCGACTAAACCTCCCTTACTTTTCTACTAAAATTATAGCAGATTTTAAAATTTTGTCAATACCATAATAATGGCTTAAATAAGCCATTATTTTGGTACTTAAAAATAATCCACTCAGGCTATCAAGTCAATCTATTCATAGTCAACCGTTTCGTTATCAATCCAGCCACGAATTTTAAAAAATAGATCACCCTTTCTTTCGTCAACCAACTCTATTTTTCCATCATCTAAATAAAATATAAAAACCGAGCTTTGTTCATCATCTGGCCCCATCGCAGCAACAAAAGCAATTTTATCTTCTTTTGGAGAAAACTTTAAATTATAAACTCCGGAATTTGTTTGCGCGCTAAAATATGGCTCCGGCCAATTAAATTTCTTAATAAGATTATTGTCTGGCAAAGAAATCAAATTCATTTCTCTCGTCGGCTCGTTAAGATGATTCCACCTGAGAAAATAGATGGCCTTGTCAAGACTAAGGTTAAACGTCGGGTCATGACCTTCGAAAAATTTATTTATTTTATTATTTTCTAAATTAATTTGATATACTGTCCTTCCACTGCACCCGATACCATAACCACCAAGACCACTAGAATGTTGATCAGAAAAATATACATAATTATAATCTAGAGCCAGAACGTTCAAACCACTTAATTCGTCGTACATATTAACCTCATAAGGACTTTTAATTTCTCCAATTTTTTCTCCATCCCTGAAAACATTAAAAACATAATTAAAACCCCTTGTTTTAACTGAAAAAGTAATCGCTGGAAGAATAAAGTTTTTCTTATCTTCTGCTTTTTTTTCTTCCTGCGATTCTTCTTTTATTATTTCACCATTATCATTTAATGGTTCACGATCATCTAAAACTTGCTCATTGTTAATTATTAAATCCTCCCTAGTACAAGAAAATCCTAATAGTAAAAAAATACTTAGCATTAGAAACAAACTAACAAATAAAGTTTTATTTTTTTTCATCTGTTTTATTTTATTATAAATAACTTATTGTTATTATAAAAAATTGTGATTTTTTGTCAATAATTACTTATGTTTAGTTTAATTCTCCCCAATTTCTCAATGATTTCTTTGTTTTCAATGAAAGCTTTATCTAATTTTTTTATTTGATAATCAACCATATCTTTTGGTTGAACATTTTGCTCTTTTCGCCAATTACGAATCTCAATCACCAAATTTTTTATTTGCTCAAAATCTTTTTCAGCTTTTTTGTCGATTAGTTTTTTATTTACTTTCGGCCATTCCGCAACTATTAGTAGATTAGTAATTCGTTTGGATTCGTAATTCGTAGGAGAACAAATTTGTTGCCAAATTTGTTCAGTCACAAAAGGAATAAAGGGATGTAAAAGCTTGAGAATAGTGAATAAGGAATTATGAAGTATGGCGGCAGTGTTTTCCTTTAATCTTAAATCTAAAATCTGGATTTTAGCTATTTCTAAATACCAATCAGCCAGTTCATGCCAAACAAAATCATAAATTTCACGTGTAGCTTCACCAAATTGATAATTTTTTATTTTTTCCGTGGCTGATTCAATAATCGTATTCAACCGACTTAGAATCCATTTATCGGCCAAAGTTATATCCTTAAATTTTATTTCTTGATCTTTAATTTTTTGTTCGTTATTAAGAATAAAAACAAAACGATAAACATTCCAAAGTTTATTAATAAAATTTCTCGAAGCTAGGACTGCCCGTTCATCAAATTTAAAAAATTGCTGCTCGCGATTAATTTGATAAATAATGCCCATCCGAGTTGCATCAGCGCCATATTTTTCAACCAATTCTGAAGGATCAACGCCTGTACCTAAAGATTTGCTCATTCTTTTACCTGTCAAAGCTAAAACCGTGGGGTGAATATAAACATTTTCAAAAGGAATCTGGCCAGTAAATTCTAATGAAGAAAAAACCATTCGCGCCACCCAAAGATATAAAATATCCTGAGCCGTTGAAAGAAAACTGGTCGGGTAAAATTCTTCTAAATCTTTTGTTTTATTGGGAAAACCTAAAATAGCAAAAGGCCAAAGGGCTGAAGAAAACCAGGTATCAAGCACGTCCTCGGATTGTCGCATTTCACATTTGCCGCAAAATGAACACTTTAATGGTTTTTTTGTCGATATTATAAATTTTTCATCGGACGAATTTTCAATTTTCAATTTACAATTTTCAATATTTTT
>JAGXRQ010000015.1 GCA_018335675.1 Bacteroidota bacterium
TTTGCACGAATTTCATCTTATTATTAACCAAAAAAAAAGAAAACATGAAAAAAGTATTTTTAACATTGGTTATTGCAGCTGCAATGGCGTGGGGAAATTATTTGGGAGCACAATCAACAGGATTAGCTGTTGAAAAGTGCGAACATATTGTTATTACTTGTAACAATGGCACACAATATGGTGCTTTGGTATGCGGCTTTGATGATGCTGAAAGATTGGCTCAGACTAACTTTTGGCGCGAGTATCTTTGTGGAAGATAAATTAAAATTTTTGAAATTAGCAATAGGAGCATTTAAAGCTCCTATTGCTATTAAATTAAATTTTATTAAGTAATTAAAAAATAACTGTTAGTTTAATTAATCAAAAATATTTTCTATGAAGAATAACTTTTTGCCTTTTTTAATATTTATGTTATTGGTAAATGTCTGCTTTTCTCAAGGTTTCAAAGCAATAGAAATGATAAAGCTTGAGCCTAAAAAACTAGTTGTCCTTTATGACTTGGAATATAAACCGGATTCAACTAATCTTGAGGCTGTATATTCCGAACCGTTGCTGTTGCAAATAGGAGATAATCAGAGTAAATTTATTGGATTTTGGGTTAATTATAGCGATTCATTATTTAACGCCTGTGAAAATGTGCAGCAATTAGATGAACTCAAAAACAACCCTTTAAAAAGCCCGCCCCATACAAGCATACGTTACATAATTGTGAAGAATTTTGTAGAAAAAAATATTGCACATCATGAAATGATAGCACCTGATACTTATAGATATAAGGAATCTTTAGAATTATTTGATTGGAAAATAACAGATGAAAAAAAGAAGTGGCTTAAATACACTCTACAAAAGGCAACTACTGAATTTGGAGGTAGAACATGGGAAGCTTGGTTTGCAACAGAAATTCCAATAAGCGATGGCCCGTATAAGTTTAACGGATTGCCGGGGTTAATAGTAATTGCGAGAGACACAAAAAATCATTATGTTTTTAAAATGAGGTCAATCTATGTTCCACAAGATGATTCATACATAGAAATGTATAAAAACAGGAGATATATAGACACCGACAAAAAAGGGTTTATAAGAGCATATAAAAATTTCCGGCAAGATGTTTTTGAAAGAGCCAGAAATGCAGGTCTAAATTCACCTGAAGTTTTGCAAATCATTGCTGAGAATGTTAAGAAAGATAATAATCCGATTGAGTTGATTTTTGATTAGTGTTTTGTGGAAAAGGTGACAGAAGGGGTGACAGAAGGGGTGACAGAAAAGTTACAAGAAGGGATTAATACCCACTTTGCTAATTATTATTAAATTATACTAATATATAAATCTCGATATGTGCTGTGTTAATGCGTTATATTTGACATTTAATCTAATTGCAAACATATGTCATTGCAATATTAGAACATATATTTGTTAATTACATCGTTTTATTTTTTATTTTTGCACGAATTTCATCTTATTATTAACCAAAAAAAAAGAAAACATGAAAAAAGTATTTTTAACATTGGTTATTGTAGCTGCAATGGCGTGGGGAAATTATTTGGGAGCACAATCAACAGGTCTTGAAGTTGAAAAGTGTGAGAATATTGTTGTTACATGTAACAACGGAAATCAGTAAGGTGCGTTAGTGTGTGGCACTGAGTTAGTTAGAGCATACCAAACGAGTGTTTGGTATGAAATACTTTGTGGAAGATAAATTTAAATTTTACATTAGCAATGGGAGATTATTATTCTCCTATTGCTTTTAAATTTGTTTTTAATTGCGTGCTTTGAAAAACTTTTTGTTTAATTATCCCAAAAATTGTTCTATGAATATAATTCTTAAGTGTTTTTTGATTTTTTTATTAACCGGTAATGTTTGTTTTTCTCAGGGTATTGAATCTATTCCAAAGATAAAGCTTGAGCCAAAAAAACTAGTTGTTCTTTATGATATGGAGTATAAACCGGATTCTACAAATCTTGATGCTATTTATACCGAACCACTTCTATTGCAAATTGCGAATAATCAAAGTAAATTTATTAGTTATTGGATTGAATATAGAGACTCATTATATAATGCATGTGAAAATTTGCAGCAATTGGACGAACTCAAAAACAACCCGTTAAAAAAACCACCTCATACAAGCATACGGTACATAATTCTCAAGGATTATGTGGAAAAGAGAATCACACATCATGAAATGATATTGCCGGATATGTTTAGATATCAGGAACCTTTAGAATCATTTGATTGGCAAATTACCGATGAAAAAAAGAAATGGTTAAAATACACACTCCAAAAAGCAACAACAGAGTTTGGAGGAAGAAAATGGGAGGCATGGTTTGCGCCTGAAATTCCAATTAGCGATGGCCCGTATAAGTTTAATGGATTGCCGGGATTAATAGTTATTGCAAGAGATACAAGGGATCATTATGTTTTTAAAATGAGGTCAATATATGTTCCAGAAGATAACTCATATATTGAAATGTACAAAAACATGAGATATGTAGATACTGACAAAAAAGGATTTGTGAGGGCTTATAAAAATTTCCGTCAAGATATTTTTGAAAGAGCAAGAAATGCAGGTCTGAATTCACCTGAAATTTTTCAAGTTATTGCAGAAAATTTAAGAAAAGATAATAACCCTATAGAGTTGATTTTTGATTAGCTTTCTGTGCAAATCTACGCCATCTGCGGGAGCTTCTTTTCCCGCTGATTACGCAGATAAACGCAGATTTTGAAAATATCTTTGACAGCCATTGATGTTAAATTTTATTAATGCAAAAATCTCTATATGTGTAGGATTAATGCGATATTTTGATTATTTTATCTAATTTCTGTTTTGTGAAAAAGCACTTTTAATTTATATATTTGTCCATTACATCGTTTTTTTTTCTTTGCACGAATTCAAATTTTTATTAACCAAAAAAAAACATGAAAAAAGTATTTTTAACATTGGCTGTTGTAGTTGCAATGGCGTGGGGTACAACAAAAACAGTATCTGCAGATACAGGTTGTTATAATTACACTGTGGTTTGTGCTAATGGATCTGTACATCACGGCACAACTTGCATTCCGATGACACTTGATTATGCAGCGTACCTTGTAGGAAAGCATTGTTCTTCGACTCGGTAAGATTTGTTTTTGAAATGGAAGTTAAAGTGGATTTACCAAATAAAGGTAATTTCACTTTAACTTTTTCGCCAAATTTGGATATTTGTCATTAATACTATCAAATTATTAACCAATTTTAGTGTTTGTTTCAATAAATAATTAAGAAATCATCAATTCGAAATTTTATAAATTTTTAATCTGTTTAATAGGTATGAGTAATCGAATTAATAAAATTTTTATTTGCATTATAGCCAATTTTGTATTGGCTAATAACGCATTCGCTGTAAGTGACAAATATACAACACTTGATTCAGCCAAGATTGTTGTATCTTACAATCTAACATTTCAGGTAGATTCAAATGATATAAGTTCAATTCGGACAGAAGAAATGCTTTTGTTGATTGGTAATGATATTAGCTTGTTTATATCTTATAACCAGTTTAAAAATCATCATGGAGAAAGCGCTGCTATCATATCATTTTCAAACACATATAACTTGTTTGAAGGAAAAGGTATTTCAGCAAGTTTTTTCCCTTATAGAATTTTTAAAAACTTTCCCGCAGGGAAAATCACTTTTTGTCAATTTATACCGTTTAGTTACTATAAATATATTGAAGACATGAACTCTATTAATTGGCAAATCTTAGAAAAAAAAGAAAGAATATTGGGATACGATGTTTATAAAGCAATAACAAAATATGGTGGTAGAACCTGGGAGGCATGGTTTACTCCGTATATCCCAATTATTGATGGACCTTATAAATTTCATGGACTACCCGGTTTAATAGTAAAATTACAGGACTCCAAAAATCATTATGTTTTTGTAATTAATAATTTTGGAAAACAACCTGAAGCTATTCCAATTAAAATGCTTAATGAGAAGTATATTGATACAAACAGACACAAATTTCATGAGTTTGAAAAGCATTTTACAAGAAATCAATATGAACATATTTATAATTTAGGAACACGCCCCGACGATCCAACACCATTTATTGAAGCATCCAAAAGAGAAAATATTTTCTTAGAACTTAAGCCTGAATAAAAATGAAACGAATGTTTTTTCTTTTTTTTACGTTATTATGGTTGTTTCCTACAAATATTAATGCTCAATCATTAATTACCGGACAGGTTTTAGATGAGAACAAAAAACCTCTTCCTAATATTAATATTCTGGTTTATCCGCATGATAAAGATATGCTCATTGCTTTTGGTGTTAGTGATCAGTTAGGTAAATTTAAAATTACACTTAAAGTTGATGTTGACAGTCTTAAAATAGAAGCAACTTCAATGCACTATCGTAATCATAGCATTCTAATTGAGAACAAAACGCAGGAAGTTATTTTTGAACTTGTTCCTGAAGTGAAAATTCTGGAGGAATTTATTGTAAAGGCTGATGCAATCGAAAAAAGAGGCGATACCATCAGTTATCTCGTTACTTCATTTGCTAATATTCAAGATCGTTCAATTTCTGATGTTATAAAAAGAATGCCGGGTATTACTGTCGAATCTTCCGGCAGAATTCTATATCAAGGTGATCCTATTCAGCATCTTTATGTTGAAGGGCTTGATCTAATGGGAGGCAGATATGGAATGGTCACCAATAATATGCCACATACTTCTGTATCAACTGTTGAAATTCTTGAAAATCATCAACCTATTAAAATTCTTGAAGATGTAGCTCCTTCAAACAGAGCTTCTCTTAATATCAAACTCAAAAACAATGTTTCTACTACAGGAACTGCAAAACTTGGAAGCGGACTTAGCCCATTGTTGTGGGAGGCTAATGTAACTCCAATGTTGTTTACAAGGAAATATCAAATGGTTGGCTCCTATCAGGCCAATAATTCCGGTGAAGATGTTAGTTCTCAACTCAAAATGCTGGGTGCCGGAAATAGCTCTATTGTGTTTCTTTCAGATGCAGGAAATCCGGGAGTGTTGAGTATGCAAACAATTAATCCGCCCGGGTTTTCAACAAACAGATACCTCGACAACAATATTCACCTTGTAAACGCAAACTCTCTTGTCAGAATTAAAAGCGACATAACTTTACGTGCAAATCTTTTTTATGTCTTCGACAATCAGGGCCAAAAAGGGATTACTTATAGAACACTATATACTCCAACTGATACATTAAATTTTACTGAGATTGTCAACAATGACTTTCGATACAGTTATACTCAAGGAGAATTTACTTTAAACAGAAACACCAAAGAAAACTACCTGAATAATAAAACGCTTTTTAAAGCACATTTTGACAAGTTTTCAGGTGTTGTTAGTAAAGCAGATTCTCCATTACAACAAGAGTTGGACAATCCATTCTATTCTTTTTCTAATAATTTAAGCGTTATAAAACCTATAAATAATAAGTTTATAAATGTTTCATCAGATATTTCATACGAGCAAGCCCCTCAAAACTTACTTGTTTCTCCCGGGCAATTTGCTGATTTACTCAATGACAGTGTCAATTATAAATCAATTCACCAAAAATCTAATCTTCAAAATATTGAAGCCTTACATTCTTTAAGCTTTTCGTCAACATATAAAAGATGGACATTCACACCAAAAATTGGCTTAGATTATAAGCAAAACAACCTTGATACAGACCTTTTTATTTACAGAGGAGATACACGTTTTGCTACCGACAGTATTTTTTCAAACAACTTATCTGGAGTTAATTACAGAGCTTATGCACAAACCGGTGCGGTTTATAAACGTGGATCTTTTACCTTTTCATCTGATATTCCAATCAACTATGTTAATATTAAAATTGAAGACCTCAAGCTTGATAAAAACAGGAGTATAGATGGATTTACTTTTAATCCAAGGGTCAATTTACATTACAAAATTAGTGGTTTTTGGCAAGCTAGTGGTTCCTATGGATATGGCACTCACTTTGGAGAAATGCAATCAATGCACTTTGGATATATTCTCAAAAGCCATAATTCAATGCAAATTAATGATGCTCCCTTATCAGTTAGCAAAAGACATATGGTGAGCGCAAATATAAGTCACAGAAATCCAATCGAATCTTTCTTCTCTTCAGCTTCGTACTTTTTCTCTGTAAACAACACAAACCTAATGTACAACAATACATTTCTCGATGATGGAACTTCTGTTCTGGTGTTTACTGAAATGCCAAATACAAGCTATTCTCACTCCGTAAATGCTCAAACCAGTAAGTTTTTCAGAAGTATTAGGAGTACAATTTCTTTAAATGTAAGGTATAGCAACCATAACCGCAAACAATTAGTAAATAACTCAATGTTTACTTCAATAAATAATGTTTATGATGCTTCTCCAAGGCTTAATGTGAAAATCACCGATTGGCTAAACACAGAATACAAGTCGAGTGTTTTGTATTACGACACTTATATGGATTCCAGAAAAGTAAGTGGATTGCTGATTTCAAAGCATTTTATGGATATCCTAATTTTTCCAGCCAGAAATCAATTTCTAACTATAAAAGGCGAATACTATTATCACGAAGAAAAGAATAACTATTTCTTTGATTTGCAATATCGTTATACTATAACAAAACGAAAAATAGATATTGATTTCAGATGGGTGAATATTTTTAACAATTCCAGCTACCGCGACTATCACGTCGGAGCGTATTCTCTTGTCGAAAACCATTACATTCTAAGGCCTTCCCAATTTGTGCTATCGGTTAAGTTTGGATTTTAGAGTTTTCTGCGAAAATCTGCGCTATCTGCGGGAGATTTTTTTAATGAGACAACAATTTCGCTAATTTGTATTTTTTTATATTTAATGCTTTTTTTAGCCGTATGAAATCAATACATTTGTAATTGCTTTTTAACAAAATCAATTTACGCTTTAATGGAAAGTTTTGTAGTATCTGCACGTAAATACAGACCGGCAACATTCGACACTGTTGTTGGCCAAAAATCTATTACAAATACCCTCAAAAACGCTATAAAAAACAAACACCTTGCTCAGTCGTTTTTGTTTTGCGGACCGAGGGGAGTCGGCAAAACTACCTGTGCTAGAATTATGGCCAAAACCATTAACTGCGAAAATATCTCTGAAAATATAGAAGCATGCAATGTATGCCCATCATGTGAATCGTTCAACAAATCTGCCTCTTTCAACGTTCACGAGCTCGATGCTGCATCAAACAATTCTGTTGATGATATTAGAGCACTTGTCGATCAGGTTAGAATACCTCCTCAAATGGGTAAGTACAAGATTTATATCATTGATGAGGTTCACATGTTGTCTACTCAGGCGTTTAATGCATTTCTAAAAACGCTAGAAGAACCTCCTGCATACGCAAAATTTATTCTCGCAACAACGGAAAAACATAAGATTATTCCTACAATTTTATCTCGTTGCCAGATATACGATTTTTCAAGAATTACAGTTGAGGATATTGCTAAACATCTTGAATTTGTTGCCAAAAGCGAAAATGTAATTGCCGACCCTGAAGCACTTCACGTTATTGCTCAAAAAGCTGATGGTGCTCTAAGAGATGCTCTTTCAATTTTCGACCAAATTGTTAGCTTTACCGGAAGTAATATAACATACGAGGCTGTTATAGAAAACCTTAATGTTCTCGATTACGACTATTACTTCAAAATGACTGACCATATTCTGAATAACAATACTTCTGAAGTGCTGCTGCTTATCGACGATATTTTTACAAAAGGATTTGAAGGATCTCATTTTATTTTGGGATTTGGCGAGCATTTGAGAAATATCCTTGTTTGTAAAAATCCTTCAACAGTAAAATTGCTGGAAGTTAGCGATAGTATTAAGCAAAAGTATCTACAACAATGCGCTTCTTGTTCCGAAAGGTTTCTGCTTAAAGCCCTTACAATTATAAACCAAAGCGATCTTGATTATAGAACAGCCACAAACAAAAGATTGTTGCTGGAGATTGCCTTGCTAAGAATGACTAACTTAGTTGAAGAACCAAGCTCTGAAAAAAAAAAGCCGGTTGAACCTGTAAAACCTCCTCAGCAGATTAAACAAGAGCCGGTTGTTCCAAAAGAAATTAAGGAATCGCCTAATATTCAGACTGTTACTGAAAAACCGGTAAAGGTTGAAGAAAAGCCCGCTCTGGTTGAGGAAAAGCCCGCCCTGGTTGAGGAACAATCCGCAATGGTTGAAGAACCAAAGCCAAATCCTAAACCTATAACCAGGTCTTTCGGTATCAGCATTAAAGATGACGAAGATTCTAAGGAAGAAAAAAAAAAATCTGATGACGAAGATTTGATTACTGATGAAGATTTTCCTTCCGATGACTTTACGATAGAGTTTTTTAATGAAATATGGGGAAAGCTAGCCAATATTTACAAGGAAAAACAGACGTTATTTTTGGCCCTGACTAAAAATCCTCCGATAATTAAAAATAATATTATTGAAGTTCTAATCGATAATCAGATTCAAGAACTTGAGATTAATGAAAAAAAAATAGAGCTGTTAAGCTATTTGAGAAAGCAGCTTAACAATTATTCTGTAACGCTTATTACAAAGATTATCGAAACTAATAAAGTAGCTGCAAAAAAAGCATATCTCCCTGAAGAAAAGATAAGTATTATGATTGAAAAAAAGCCTGAAGTGAAAAGACTTATGGACGATCTTGACCTTGAAATATCTCATTAACCCAATAAAAACAAATTTTATTAACTAAAACTATGACTATAATGAAGAAGCAATTTTTTCTAATTTTATTGCTAATGTCGGCTGTTTCAATAACATTTGCCGGCAAGAAAATTCAGTTTACTGAATACACTTTAGCAAATGGCTTGCATGTTATCCTGCATCAGGACAATACTGCACCAATTGTTGCAATTGGAATCACTTATCATGTTGGAAGTAAAAATGAAGTGGCCGAAAGAACCGGATTCGCTCATTACATGGAGCATCTTATGTTTGAAGGTAGCAAAAACATAGGACGTGGCGACTTTTTTAAACTTGCTCAGGATGCCGGTGGTGAAATTAATGCTTACACTTCGCATGATAAAACTTTTTATCATATGTTGCTGCCTAGCAATCAGCTGGAAATGGGTTTGTGGATGGAGTCGGAAAGACTTTTACATCTTGTTATTGATGAAGAAGGGGTTGAAACTCAAAGACGCGTTATTAAAGAAGAAAGAAGTCAAATGTACGACAACAGACCTTATGGAAGTCTTATGGAGGATATGTTTAGCAGAGCATACAGCAAACACCCATATAATTGGCTGCCTATTGGCTCTGTGCAATACATAGATCAGGCTACTCTTGAAGAATTTATTGATTTTCACAGTACGTATTATGTTCCTAATAATGCTGTATTGTCTATTGCAGGTGATATTAATATTGAACAAACAAAAAAACTTGTTGAATTATATTTTGGAGATATTCCTAAAGGAACAAAACCGATTTTCCGCCCCGAACCTAATGAACCGGCTCTTGGGAAAGAAGTCAGAGATACAATCTACGATCCTAATATTCAGCTTCCTGCTGTAATTCAGGCTTATCGTATTCCTGAAGTAAGCAACGACGATTTCTACGCTTTAGATATGCTTACAACTCTATTGTCTGCCGGACAAAGTTCAAGAATGCACAAAGCAGTTGTTGATGAGAAGCAAAAAGCATTGGTTGTTCAAAGTGTGCCTTTTCAACTTGAGCATCCTGGACTATTTCTTGTACTTGGGATTGTAAATATGGGCGTTGAGCCAGGTGTTCTTGAAGAAGCAATTAATGCTGAAATTGAGAAAGTTCAACTTCAAGGGCTAACTGACAGTGAGCTTCAAAAACTGAAAAATAACAAAGAATCATCTGCAGTTTATAGCTATGCATCTCTCGAAAGATTAGTGGATAATCTTGCTAATTATCACATTATGCACGGAAACACAAATCTTATAAATACGGAAATTGATAAGTATATGAAAGTTACTAAGGAAGATATTATCAGGGTTGCAAAGCAATATCTTACTCCTGAAAACAGAGTAGTGCTTTATTATTTGCCAAAGAGATAAGACAACAAATTTTTAGAAAATAGAATTATTCACATAAAAAACATATAGAAATGAAAATCAGATTTATAATAGCAATCTTGCTAACTATAATCATCATAACGCCCGGTATGGCGCAATTAGACAGAAGCAAACGCCCGGAGCCGGGACCAGCTCCTGTAATAAATATCCCAAAAGCTAACCAATTTGAACTAAAAAATGGTCTTAAAGTGATTGTTGTTGAAAACGACAAACTACCTAGGGTTAGTTATAATCTTAGACTTGTTTATGAAACATTCCCTGAAGGTGAATATGCCGGACTTCGTAGTCTCGCCGGACAAATGCTTAGAACAGGAACGAAAAACCGCACAAAGCAACAAATTGATGAAGAGATTGATTTTATTGGAGCCAGCTTAAGCACGCATTCGAGAGGTATTTTTGCTAGTTCTCTAAGTAAGCACAATGCATTACTACTAGATTTAATGTCCGACGTGCTTCTTAATCCTAGCTTCCCGGAAGAAGAATTTAACAGATTAAAAACAAGAACTCTCTCAAACTTATCATCCCAAAAAGGCAGCTCTTCATATATGATGGGTCTATTGTCGAGCAGGGTTGTGTTTGGTAAAAATCATCCTTATGGCGAATCTGAAACAGATGAAACTATTGCCAACATTACTCTTGAAAAATGTAAACAGTTTTATGAAACTTACTTCAGACCAAATGCAGCGTATTTAATCATTGTTGGTGATGTGAAAACTAAGCAAGTGCAACGTCAGTTGAATAAATATTTTGGAAGTTGGCAGGCAAAACCTGTTCCTACTGTTGAAATACCAGAAGTGAAAGCTCCTGAGAAAAGAATGGTTTCATTAATAGACAGACCTTTGGCAGTGCAGTCGAGCGTTAGAGTTGGATATGTTGTTGACCTAAAACCGAATGATAAGGATAGAATTACTGCAAGCGTTATGAATACTATTCTTGGTGGAGGAATGTTCAGATTGAACCAAAACCTTAGAGAAACTCACGGATACACCTATGGAGCCTATTCAAGTCTTGGCAGAGATCAATTGGCTGCTAATTTCTTTATTTTTACTGAAGTTGGAAATGATGTAACGGAAGGAGCTGTTAAGGAAATTCTAAACGAAATGTATAGAATTGTTAATGAGCCAGTTTCTGATGAGGAACTTCAAACTGCAAAAAATTATCTTACGGGAACCTTTGCTTTAAGCCTTGCTGAGCCAAGAACAATTGCAGATTTTACTTTTGAAATTGCACGACACAATCTTCCTTCAGATTATTATGCAAACTATCTGAAAAACCTTGAAGCTGTTACTGCTGCAGATATTCAGAGAGTTGCAAAAAGGTATATATTGCCTGAAAACTGCCATATTATGATTGTTGGAAAAGCAGAAGATGTTTCTGAAAGTTTGAAGCAGTTTGCAATGGATAATAAAATTCATATGTACGACCAACAGGCAAACCCGGTAGTTGTATCTAAATCTGCAACAATTCCGTCAGGTTTTACTGCAGACGATGTGATGGAAAAATATTTTGCCGCCATTGGTGGGAAAAACAATATTGCGAAAATGAATGACTATAAAATTGTTCAGAATTATGTTTTTATGAGTTATGAAGCACAAGTTATAAATTACCATATGACTCCTAATTATTTCCTATCTGAATCTTTTATGGGTGGAAGCTTGATTTCCAAGCAATTATTTGACGGGAAGAAATTAGTTATTACCTCCCCGGCCGGGAAACAGGAGTTTTCCGATGGTCCTTTTTTCGATTTAGCTAAACAACAGGCAGTTTTTAATGCTGAGTTGAAATATAAAGAAATAGGAGTGGAGCGCACTTTAATGGGTGTTGAGAAATTTTCCGGAAAAGATGCTTATAAAATGCAGCTTACAACTAAGGATGGAAGCAGAAGTATTGAATATTATGATGTTGAAAGCGGTCTGAAACTCAAATCAATGACTGAAAGCGGATCAGCTGTTTACAGCAACTATAAAGATTTTGGAGGTGTTAAATTTCCTACTAAAATAGTTCAGGAAGCCGGTGCTCAGTATTTTGAGATTTTCATTGAAAGTGTTGAAATAAATACCAGACTAACCAAGGAGTTTTTTGTTATAGAATAATGAATATGTGAAGAGGCACTCAGGTGCCTCTTCTCTTTATTGTTTGCCAACGCAACTTAAGTCTTTTCTTTTCGTACAAATCATAAACAAGCAATTCTCTAAGCTTATTTATGAGGAAAATCTTAGAAAAACTACAGTCACTAATAAAATTTTTTGAGCGCGATATTTGGAAAATTTCTCTAAAGGATATGTCGCCTCGAAGGTCTTTTTTATTTAAACAGGCTCGTATAATTGTATTGGCATTTAGAGGTTTTACCGAAGACAAAGTGCAAATGCGTGCCTCTGCACTAACTTATTTTACATTGCTAAGTATTGTTCCTGTTTTTGCATTGGCATTCGGAATTGCAAAAGGATTTGGCTTAGACCAAGTGTTGGAAAGAGAACTGCTGAATTCTCTCACAGGTAAAGAGGAAGTTGTAGAATATATCTTGTCATTTTCAGATTCTTTACTAAAAACCACTAGTGGTGGGATGATAGCAGGTATAGGTCTTTTGATTCTACTCTATACAGTAATGCAGGTGCTCAGCAACATCGAAAGCTCTTTCAACGATATTTGGCAAATAAAACATTCGCGTACTCTGTCAAGAAAATTGAGCGACTATTTTGCTATGATGTTTATTGCTCCGGTGTTTCTTATATTCTCAAACGGAGCAACCGTTTATATATCCACGCAAATAATCAGCATAACTGAACAAATTTCGATATTGGGATTTTTTAGTCCGGTAATTATGTTCTTTATTAAGCTCATTCCATATTTTATGATGTGGATTCTGCTGATAATTGTTTATATGGTAATGCCTAATACAAATGTAAAATTTGGTTCAGCTCTTGTTGCCGCAATAATCGCCGGTACTTTGTTGCAACTTGTTCAATGGGGCTATGTGAGTTCACAGATAGGTGTTACTAAATATAATGCTATTTACGGTAGTTTTGCCGCCTTGCCTTTACTCTTAATATGGATGCAGGTTTCTTGGCTCGTAATTTTGTTCGGAGCTGAAATCTCTTTCGCCAATCAGAATGTTGAACATTATGAGTTTGAGGTGGAAGCCCAGCATATGAGTCCGTATAACCAAAAGTTGCTGGCTCTTATGGTAATGAATCTGGTTTCTAAAAAATTTGATAACGGGGAAATGCCTCTAACTGCTACTCAAATTGCTCATCACTTGGATGTGCCAATGAAGCTTACCCGAAAAATAATTGACGACCTCCAAGAAGTGCATCTGCTTTCTAAAACTCAGGGATATAAAAGAAAAGATGATTATAAAAAAGTTGCCAGGAAATTATTGGCAGACCTGGATGATGCTACATTTATCAAGGAGGAAAGAATTGAAAAAATAAAAGAAGAAGCCTTCCAGCCGGCAATAGATATAAATAAGATTACTGTTAAAAAAGTACTTGATAAACTAGAACATATAGGACTAGATTTTATGATTGCGAAACAAACTGAAGAGTTAATCAAGCTAAAAGGTACTCTCGATTTATTTAATTCAACTCTGGAAAGACTTCCATCAAATAAGCTTGTAAAAGATATTTAGTCTGTTTCTTCAACTGTGCTCTTGAGCTTTTCTTCATTTATCCTACCTATTCTCCAATATGCAAACATGAGTAGTGATATCAATATTATACTTATGAGTATATAAACTAGGCCTGATTGTCCTTTACTAATCTCTTCCAGTTGCACATTTGTATAGTTATTATGATAGAAATAAAAAGCAACAACAGCAATTGCATTATTTACAAAATGTGCAATAATGGCAATCCACAAAGAACCACTGTACATTACCATATACCCAAACAATGCTCCAAGAAACAACCTTGGAAGAAATCCCAAAAACTGAATATGAATTGCACTGAAAATAATTGCTGATAACCAAACAGCAAGATGCGCATTATTAGTCCATTGTTTTAATGTACGCATTAAGGCTCCTCTAAAAATGAATTCTTCGCCAAATGCCGGTAAAACCGCTATCAATAGAATGTTTATTATTAAGCCTTTTGTTGTTGTAACGCTTAAGAACTTATCTGTTAGAAGTTGGGCTGCTTCTTCAGAGCTGTAAATCCATCTTTCTAAAGGTGCCAGAAATTCAGGTAAGCTTAACTTCATATTTATTTCAAGCAAAAAACCAATTAATGGGAAAGATGCAACAACAAGACAAATGCCCAAAAAGACCTGCTTCATATCAGGCTTTTTGTCAACAGATAAATATTTCTTAATGTTTTTGCCAACTAAATATGCAAACAATATCGCCGGAACTACAAACATCCCTAAATGACTTAGCATTTGAACATATTTGCCGAATTCAATATTACTCATTAGGTCCATTCCGCCTTCAAGCATCTGCATAACTATAGATGTATCGAAAAAGATAAATGCGAATATTATCCCTATAAATGTTATAATTGCCAGGCTGATAAATGATAGCATCGCCAGTACCAGAAGCTTTAAAGCCGGATGTATGTTGCCTAATAATCCTTTGTCTTTCATTCTTGCTTTTTCTTAATTTTGCATTGGAAATATTGCCAAAAGTAATAAAATCTTTAATTCTGATAAGCCTTTGAAAACCTACAAATTCGGAAATATTTCATTTAATCATCCGCCCGTGATTTTAGCCCCTATGGAAGATGTCACAGATCCGCCATTTAGAGTACTTTGCCGCGAAATGGGTGCTGATTGGGTTTATTCTGAATTTATTTCAGCCGACGGATTGATTAGGAATTCTGATAAGAGCAAACACAAGCTTGATATTTTTCCGGGAGAAAGACCCGTTTCTATACAAATTTTCGGAGCCAATATTGACGCAATGGTTGAGGCTGCTAAAATTGCCGAAGAAGCTGCTCCGGAATTTATCGACATAAACTTTGGTTGCCCCGTGAAAAAAGTAGCCGGAAAAGGTGCCGGTGCCGGTATGCTCCAAGATGTTCCTAAAATGGTTAAAATGTCTGAAGCTATCTTAAAGTCAGTGAAAATTCCTGTTACCGCTAAAACAAGATTAGGATGGGACTTGTCTTCGAAAAATATTCTTGACACAGCCGAAAAACTTCAGGATACAGGAATTGCAGCTTTGGCTATTCACGGACGTACCAGATGTCAGATGTACAAAGGTGAAGCAGATTGGACTCTTATTGGAGAGGTGAAAAATAATCCGCGAATGCATATTCCTATAATTGGAAACGGTGACATTAAAAACGCTCTCGATGCAAAGGATGCAATCGATAAATATGGGGTTGATGGTATAATGGTTGGCCGCGCAAGTATCGGAAACCCATGGGTATTTAAAGAAATTTTAAGTTTTATAAAAAATGGAGAAATTATTACCCAGCCTGACTTAAATGAAAGGGTAGGGGTTTGTTTGCGCCATCTTGAAATGTCTGTTGATTGGAAAGGCGAAAGGGTTGCTATAAATGAAATGCGTAAACATTATTCTAATTATTTTAAAGCTATTCCAAACTTTAAACAACATAGAATTAAGCTTGTAACAGCAAGCTCTCTGGATGATATCAGGCAAATTTTAGGCGAGATAAAACTCTTTTCTTAACACTCCATAGTCATCGAAAAGATCTAAAATACTACTTTCCTTTACATTCAACCAGTACGAATTGATTCCTGTAAGGCGAGCGCCTTCAACATGCTCAGGTGTATCGTCGATAAAGAATGTCTCTTCAGGCTTAATGTCGGCTTCGTCTATTACATGAAAAAAAGCCTCTTTGTTTGGCTTTCGCTTGCCAATGTTAAAAGACAAAAAGGCTTTTTCAAAAATATCTTCAAATTGCTTCATTCCATAGCTTCTATCAAGATAGTCCATATACGACTGATAATGAATAATATTTGTGTTGCTTAAAAGAAAAATTCTGTATTTATACTTCAGCTTTCTTAATAAGTCATACCTCTCTTTTGGCAGATTTAATAGCATGGCATTCCAGGCATGGTCAATTTTTATATTCGACAAATTCTTGCCTGTTAGTTCACGAATTTTATCTCTGAATTCTTCTTCAGCAATTATACCTTTTTCAAGATTATCAAAAACTTTGTCTTGTCTTACTGCGGAAAAGATTGAATCGAAGTTTTTAACCCCAAGAATTTTAAAGCAATTAATAGAAAGTTTATGGTCGATGTTAAGGATAACACCTCCAAAGTCAAATACTATATTGCGGATAGCCATATAAATTGTTTTTAGCTTTCTAACTCTGCCGCTCTAATCTCCTCTGATATTCGTTCAACGCTTCTAAATACTCTAATGAAATTCCCACCCCATATCTTCTCAATGTCATGCTTTGAATAACCACGACGAAGCAATTCGATAGTAATATTTTTCATTTGTGAAACATCCCTGCAATCATCTAGTTGTCCGCCTCCGTCAAAATCAGAGCCTATCCCGACATGGTCTATGCCTATCAAACGAACAATGTAATCTAAATGGTCAACAAGGTCGGAAACTGTTGCCAGCTCTCTTGGGTATTTTTCATTTAAACTAGACCATTCCTGTCTCATCAAATGAAGTTGTTCATCCGACAAATTCTCATAATTATTGTACCTTCTTTTTAATTCAGCAACTGCAGAATCTCTTTGTGGATTTGGTGTCCCCGTTTTTACATAAACAGTAAGAAGGCAAAGTTGAATTACACCTCCATTTTCGGCAAGTGCAACTAACATGTCATCATCTAGGTTTCTGTCGATATCGCACAATGCTCTTGCATTTGAATGTGAAGCTATTATAGGAGCTTTTGTGATTTTTAAAACATCATAGAATGATTTATCCGACATATGAGAAACATCTATCAACATTCCAAGTCTGTTGAGTTCTCTAATAATTTCTTTTCCATATTCAGACAATCCTCCGTGTAGTTCTCCATTACTATCGCTTGAAGAATCACACATGTGATTGTTGTGAGAATGGCATAATCCCAAATATCTTGCGCCAAGATTATAAAACTCTTTTAATAACTCAATGTCGTAGCCAATCGGATAGCCGTTTTCTATTCCAATATAAACTATGCTTTTGCCTTCATTTTTTAGTCTGTATGCATCATCAGGAGAGAGAGCAATGCCTGCTTGATCTGCATTTTTTTCAACAGCTTCGTGAATTTGAGAAAAAATACTGAATGCCCTCCTTTTGGCAATTTCAAATCCTTCCGGTGTGCTTTCTCCTTGACCGATAAATACTGCGAAAAAGGCAGCATCTAAACCGCCCTCTTTCATTCTAGGAAAATCAAGCCTTCCATGTTCATTGCGCTGCCCAATGTCAAATCCTTCTCTTGAAAACATCAGTGGAGTATCAACATGGCTGTCGATTGTCAAAATGGATTTGTGGATTTCCTCTGCTTCCTTCTTTAATCTCTCTTCATTATTTGCACAAGATAATAAAACTATTATCAAACCCGCAGATAGAAATATTCTAAAAAATAAACCGTAAAACTTTAACATAACTAAGTAATAATAACAATAAATAATTTTTAGTGAGCCTTTTTTTGTCATTTATGGAGCATATATATGTTAAAATCTCTTAATGCTCTCATAATGAAAGAAATATGACAAGAAAAACTGTGTATAAAAATACTCAATTATGTATTAGTTGCTAATAGTTTAACTTTTTTTGGTTAAAGAAATTCTTTCTAAAATCAATTGAAACGACCGTATTTAGTAATGAAGAAATCTCTTTCATTATACTCATAGTCGTTTATGATGCGAATCTGAGGAATTTCTTCCCTTAATTTGCGCAGAATTTTTTTATCTAATGACGAAACGATAAGAACCTGCAATGATTCACATTGAACAACTTTCTCAATATCAGTTCCATAATACCTCGAAATATCAAGAACCTCAATTGATTTCATACCTGCAAGGAAATCAAGATTAGACAGATTTGCATCACTTAGGTCTAAATACTTAAGATTAGGAAGTTGTTGTAATACTTCTAGATTTGCAACCTTTCCTCTTGACAAAGTCAATGCTTCAATTTTCTTGAGTGCTTTAATACTTTCTAAATTTAAATTGCCAAATCCGGATAGGTGTAATGAACGAAGATTTTTTAATGATTCTAAGCCTTGCAATGAAGCAATCGGGTTGTCCTGAAGATGCAGCTCTTCGATTCCGGGTGCACTTTTAATCTGATTCAAAGATGAAATATTATTGTTTGATGCATCCAGAGATTTTATTCCACCAAATACATTGATGCCGGCAAGGTTGTTAAGTTTATTTTTTGAAACATCCAGCACTTTTAAATTATCCAATATTTTGCTGTCTATAGGAGTTCCGGCAGCAACACGTCTTCTGCTTATCTGTATTACAGGATCTGAGAAATATGTTAGTGAACTTAAATATGTATTACTCAAATATACTTTTTCAAGATTTGGCGCATTTGATATTACCATAGAAATATTGTTGGTTGAAAGCAAATTGCTGTTGTTCGACAAATCTAACTCAACCAAATTTTTACATCCTGGAAGTGTAGCAAAATCAGCATTCTGCATCGATGATAAATGCAAAACTTTTAGTTTCTTCAGATTAGAAATAGGCGAAAGATCTTCAACATTTGTATATGAAATTGAAAGTATTTCAACTTCTTTCAACTCCTTTAGGAATTCAATATTTTTAGATTTATTGTTACTTATGTTGACTTTTTTAAGGTCTTTATATTCAGAAAGTTTTGAAAAATCTTCAATGTTGTTCCTTGAAAGGTCTATAGACTTAAGCTCGGCAAATTCTGGCAGGTTTTCAATTGATTTTAGCTTAATGTTGATAAGCTTTACTTCATTAAGCTTCGAATAACCGGCCAACTTTGCTAGGTCGAATGATCCAAATCCGTGCTGGTTTCTTAATGTAAGCGACTTTAATTCGCTAAACTCCGACAATAGAGAAATATCAATTTCATCTTTATTGCTTATTACAAATTTTGTAAGTGTGCCGTCTGCATACATATTTTTAATAGACCTTATAGTTTGTCCAATAGAAAAACTGTAAGACCTCCAGCTTCTGCTTTCTTGTTTTTGCAACAAAGCGTACGTTTTATCATAGATTATATCCGAAGTAGTTGATGGAACCCAATAATTGAAAGCATCAAATTCATTCTCAGGCTTGTGAAAGGTTTCGTCATTATTGGTAGTTTCCAAATATTTAAGCAAGTATGGAATACCAGAATGATTTAGGCCTGAAAGGTATTCAATATCTGGATTTTTACTGTTTGAAAGATTATAACGGGTAATAATTTTATCCCAGTTAAATAAACTTATTAATACAATTACGCCAATTACTACAAAGCTGTTAAATCTATAAAGGAAATAAATGTTTTTTGATTTTTGAATCTTGATTAATGCAGATATCAATCCAACGATAACAAGAAACAGCAATACAAATATGGTTATTCGGCGATATGTAAGTGCGTAGTTTGAGATATATAAAATATTTTTGTAAGCACAGGAAATTGATATAATAATGTTTTGCAGTATCCAGGCATAAGCAAGGATTTTGAGGGTTTTATTACCTTGAATAAAATTAAGCTTACCCCTGAATACAAAAAGAATTAAAAGTATTGCAAGAACGCATGAGAAAATCAGGTTATAAATACCTTGGTGTAAATAGCCTGCAAATGTAAACCCTTCAGGGAGTTTAACCCCCGACCATAGGTATGAAATGTCGAGAATATTGATAGTGAGAATCATTATGTTAAGAAGCAAAAACAACACTATTCCCGATTTAAACTCTACCTTTTCATCCATTGTAAACCATAAAAATCTGTTTGGCTTCGATTCAGTTGCTTCCTTATTAATATATTGAGGAGAAAGAGTTTCGTAGGCGTCAATTTTTGGAATGTATCTAACATAAATGAATCCATACATCATAAGAAATCCCCAATATGTAAACATTACCCATTGGAATGTAAGAAAATCGAGGTTGATAAATTTTGTAATATCTTTAAAAAGAGGATTGGCTTTTTGGTAAATAAAGAAAAACACTAAAACGACTATTACAACGAAAGTAGCCATTGTAAAAACTGCATTCCAGTTTATTGTAAGCTTTTTAGTTTTGTCTCTATTTGAATTTCTTTTAACAATATCAGAAATCATAAAACCAACAGAAGTAATGAATGAAAAAGTTGCATAATGTATCGCAGTGCCGCTTGATGCATTATGACTGGCTGTAACTCCGGCCAGATATGAAGCTGCAAGACACCATGCCGTAATCGATAGAATTGTTGCATTGTAGAAGATTGCAAAACCTCCAAGAATTGTTAGAGATGCAGCAAAAAGCCAGTTTCTGTTTATCACTATGTGAGGTTTGGAAATCCCGGCAAACAAACATAGAGCAATTGAAAAAAGGAAATAATTTATACCGGCACTTTCTTTATAAAGCAGAAATGTAAACAATATAGTGCTTACAATCAGAATTAAATCGTTCTTTTTCATAATAATGGATTTAGTTTATGATTGGCTAAGTGGATATTTAATTTTAAAGTAAGTAAATTTAGATTTTTTGAAATTCTCTTGTATAATTGTGATTTGATGTTGAATGACTTGGTAATATTGCGATTATTAATATCAGATTTAACGATGTAAATTAGAATAAATTATAAAAGAATAAAGTTAATGAAGATTTTCAATGGCTAAGTTCTAATATTAACAGCATTATCTTTAAATTGCAAAAACAGCTCATATGCGTATGGCGTAGCAAGAATTGCGTAGAACCATTGTTTAATGGTTGACTTCGTTCCATATAGTTTATCTTTATATGCAAACCAGTTTAGATAGTTTTGTAGATATTTTGAACTTACACCATTAAAT
>JAGXRQ010000016.1 GCA_018335675.1 Bacteroidota bacterium
TCAATGACCATACTTATTTCATTTTGCCTGATAATGAAGAATATCGTTTGGAGAGGATTCTTGAAGCTGCAAGTGGATTAGTTTTGAAACATGGTATCAAAGGTTTAATACTCGACCCTTGGAACACTCTTGAGCATCAATACGGCAGTGATTCTGAAACTATATACACAGGTAAGGTACTGAATCAATTGAAGTATTTTGCAAGGATTCACGATATTCATCTATTCTTGGTAGCACACCCACGTAAAATGGCACGCAAGAAAGACAGCAAACTTTTTGAAGTACCAACTCTTTATGATATTTCTGGGTCTGCTAACTGGTTCAATATTGCCGACAATGGTATGGTAGTTTATCGGCAGTTCTCCGAAGATTTTACTGAAAGCTATCCTATTGTTTATGTTCAGAAAGTAAAACATAAGTTTATAGGTAAGACTGGATTTGCTAAGTTCGACTTCGATGTTTCCTGCCAAAGATATATTGAAAAGGACAGGCACAACATTAAAAATGAACTTGATGCTTATGTTGATATATGTCCAGGAGGATATCCAAGTTCTTGGATGAATGACTGGGAAAATAAGAATGATGATGATGTTGGGTTCTAATTTGAACTCTTCTGAATCAATGACTGGCAGACCTATAGTTCTGTCAGTCTTAGTATGGAATAATCTTTAATAAAATAAATGGAATTAAATTATGAGAAATGAAGATATTATAGAATTGCTTGAAGAGCAGGATCTGCCTGAGCATTTCCAAATTGTTGCCGAAACTTGCGGAATTGAAACTGCACGAATTCTTATCAAAGAACTGGGTGGAATTACTGTTAGTATTCCAATGGTGAATTCTTTACGCTCTTTGATTGAACGTTATATAAAAGAAAACATAAAAGAGATACCAATTAAGAAAATCGCAAGGGAACTTGGAATGAATGAAAGAGCGGTGGGGAATATTTTGAGAAAGACAAAGAAATAAAAAAAATGATGCAATAATTTGAAAGTTATTTCGTAAATTTGCATTGTGTGGAATTTTATTTTGGAAAATGATTAGAATAATCAGACATATAACAGCGACACTTCTCTTGGTGATACTACCAATATCAGCCATAGGTTTGAATATTTCTGTACATAAGTGCAAACTTAAGGGTACAACTTATTTCAGCCTTTTCGGTACAACAAATAACAGTAACGAATTAATTTGCGGCTGTAAGGCAAAAGAAACCCAAACATTACCCAAACAAAATACACACTCTTGTTGCAATAAAACAAATATTGAAAATGAATCCGGTAAATGTAATGAAACTGATAATACTGAGATTACACAAATTCAACTGTTAAAATCTTCCTGCTGTTCGGATTTAGATATATCTTATTCAATTCAAAACGCTTTTATATCCAATAATAAATGTGAAATTATAAAAAATATAACTTTTGTATTTAATATTCTGAATTCAAACGAACGTTTTAATTCATTCAGAACATCTGCTTATTTGGTTACTGTCCCCGATTACCCCATACAGGAACTGATATTTCATACCATATCGTTCATACATTTTTCCTCTCAGTCAAAAAACGATTCTGAAGAGCCTCCAATTCATAAAAGCTAAATACTTAGCAAAATCTTGCTGTTATTTTAATTTGTCAAATTTTTGTTCAATATATATTTGTTGAATTAAAGTTTGTAAAAGGCAATACGTATTTAAAATAATTTAGGAATTTTATGAAAAAGTCAATTAACTTAAACAGGCTATTTCAATATATTGGAATGATACTAATATTAGTATCATTTGGAATTGTTATGAATTCCTGTGAACAGGATGAACTGGTGCCTACAAAACCGATTGATTCTTCATGTGATACAATAAATGTATCATTTGATTTAGCCGTAAGACCAATTTTGGAAAAGAACTGTACATCATGTCATAACAACTCTTTCAGTGCCGCCAAGATTAATCTTGAAGGATACGATAATGTTAATAAAACCACTGTGAACGATATATTAACAAAAAGCTTAACCGGCAGTATGAAAAGTTACATAAGTGATGAGTGCGAAATTGCTAAAATCAAAGCCTGGGTTAATCAGGGTTCAATAAATAATTAATCATAGGAGCAACAATATGACAAGTTCAAATTGTATAGATGCGTGTTTAGCGTGTCTGATTGCTTGCGAAAGATGTATTTCCGATTGTATTAAAGACGGTAATCAACAATGCATAGAATTATGCCGCGACTGTGCCGATATCTGTGCCTTATGCGCAAGATTTGAGGCGAGGGACTCTCAGTTTAGTCAAAAACTGTGTGCTTTGTGTGCTGAAGTTTGTGAAGCTTGTGCTGCTGAATGCACTAAACATGCTTCACATCATGGATGCTGTAAAGATTGTGCGGATGCTTGTAAAAAATGTGCTTCAGAGTGCATGAAAATGAGCAAGTCATAATCAGTATAAATTCTCAAAGGCAGAGTCTCAATAAAGGGACTCTGCCCGCGAGAAAGGTTATGTAATTTTTCTTAATTAAATAAAACTTTAAATAACTAAAAGAGGTGTAAAAGTGAAAACAACACTTAAAATTACTGCAGCTTTATTGCTGGTATCTTCAGCCTTCTTTGCAGGCTGTTCAAATATGATGGATAATAGTCCTGTAGGTCAGAATGTGGGAAATTTTTTAATGATTTCTCCAAGCGATAATTCAGAAAATATTGGAATCAACGAACCAATTGTTATCGAATTTGCCGCACCTGTGGACACTAAAATTATCGAGAATAATTTTGTTCTTATTGAACGAAATTTTGCTTCTGAAGCAACAGGCGAGGATTGTTTCAATTTTGACCATTCGAATATGAATTCAATGATGTCGAACGGTACAATGATGAAACATCTAAAAGAAAACCACTATACGAAAGGCAATTTCAAATGGAATTCCGATAAGACAAGATGTGAATTCAAACCTGATTCGGATTTAGAAGCTGACACTGAATATATGATGTTTGTGGACAGCGAAATGATGAATCACATGAAATCCGTTATGATGAATAATGGAATGATGTTGCGTGGTATGGGTATGATGTCGGACTGTGATTGTCATAATAAAGGTTTTGATAATACTAATATCATAACTCATTTCAGAACAAGAAACAATTAAAATCGACTGCAGACAGGGCATTTTTGTTCCTGTCTGCTGCTTTTTGCTGAAAGTTTCATTTTACAAAAAATTATAGGTAAATCAATGCCGAAAACAAAAATTCTGATAATAGTAGTAATATTTATTACATTCTCCATGTCACGTGCTTTTGCAAGTTTGTCTGTTCATCCCGAACAGATTTATGACACTGCAATTAAAGGTCAAAAGAATAATCTTACACTTCATATTGCAAATGCCGGACCATCAGGAAGTCTTGGCTATCAGATAAGTGCAACTGAGCCCTGGATTAGTTTTAGTTCAACTTCAGGTGAGATTCCAATTTCGGATAGTATAGAAATTAAACTGGTAGTTGATGCTACATGGCTCAAGGAAGGAATATACAAAGCAGACATATTAATTGGTGACCCGCATCACGGACCTATTACAGTGCCTGTTGAAATACTTGTCAGTACAGTAGCTGATGTTTACGAGTCTTCCGACAACAACAGCTTATTGTTACAAGCGTCCCCTAATCCATTTAATTCATCAACAGATATTATTTATACTCTACCTGAAAATCAAGATGTAATTATCAATCTAATTGAAGTTAATGGAAGTCTGATAAAAACAGTTATCAGTGAATTTCAAACTGAGGGTATTCACAGGATAAATTTTAACGGTTCTGAATTGCCGTCAGGTATTTATTTTCTCACATTCAATTCAAAATCATTTTCAATCATTAAGAAACTAATTATTAATAAATAAAGTTGGAACTAAAATGTTAAGAATCAATTTTAAAAAAAGTATTTTTCCAATTATAATCGGAACATTTATATTTACAGCATTATCAACATCAAATCTGATAGCACAATGCAGTATGATGAAAGGTCACGGTAACCATTCAGGTCATTCAGAACATGGAAAGCAAAGCACTGATGGCGGTGATACTACTCTAATCAGAAAAGGAGCCATTGATGTAGATGAACTGGATTTTGATATTGATGGTTACGTTTATCAGGACCAAATGCATTGGAATGTAATTTCAGATAAACCGGCTGAGTGCCCGCTTTGCGGAATGAAGTTAGAAAAAGTAAAAATTAAAGATGCAATCAGGAATTTAAAAGAAAATGATTTTCAAGTAAAATAATTAATTATTATTGCAGGCAGTGTAAATGCTGCCTGTTTCAATGATAGGAAATAATAAATGATAGAAAAAATTATAGATTGGTGTGCTAAGAACAGGTTTATTGTAATCCTGATTTATGTGATTTTATCAGGAGTTGGGATCTATACTTTATCTGTTCTACCTGTTGATGCAATACCAGATTTATCAGAAAATCAAGTTATTGTTTGGACAGAATACATGGGAAGGTCGCCGGAAGTTGTAGAAACACAGGTTACCTACCCCTTAGCAACATCATTGCAAGGAATGCCAGATGTAAAAGCTGTTAGAGCCGTATCAATGTTTGGAATGTCATTCATTTTTGCAATTTTTGAAGATAACACAGATATTTATTTTGCACGAACAAGAGTTCTCGAAAGACTAGCCACTATAAAATCTCAATTACCACAAGGAGTAACTCCAGTACTCGGCCCCGACGGAACTGGTGTCGGACATGTTTTTTGGTACACAGTAGAAAGTAAAAATCATGATTTAGGAACTCTTCGGTCAATACAAGACTGGTACATAAGATATAAACTTTCTTCAGTTGAAGGGGTGGCTGAAGTTGCAAGCATTGGCGGATACATCAAGCAATTCCAAGTGGATATTGACCCTATGAAATTGAGAGCTTACAATATTACTACATCGGATGTAATTCAAACAATACAGAGAAGTAATAATGAAGTTGGCGGTAAAATCATTGAATCGAGTGATGCAGAGTATTTTGTCAGAGGTCAAGGATACATTAGTTCAAAAGAAGACATTGAAAATGCTTCAATCAGAAGTTCTTCAAATGGAATCCCTATACTAATAAAAGATGTTGCCAAAGTTCAAATTGGTGGAGACATAAGACGTGGTTCATTAGAGAAGAATGGAGAAGGTCAGGTTGCAGGTGGTATAATCGTTATGAGAAACGGTTCAAATGCAAAAGAAGTGATTGACAGGGTTAAACAGAAAATAGAAGAAATAAAGCCCGGTTTACCTCCGGGAGTTGAAATTAATGCTTCTTATGACAGAAGTACACTAATACATGAAGCTGTAGGAACTCTACAAAGAGCATTAATCGAAGCCGCTATTGTTGTTTCTTTAATGGTTGCAATATTTCTGCTACATTTCAGAAGCATAGTTAGAATAATAATCGAAATTCCTATATCCGTTCTTTTAGCATTTATACTTATGCGTTTATTTGGCATAACTTCCAATATCATGAGTTTAGGAGGAATAATTTTAGCCATAGGAGTAATTGTAGATTCTTCTATTGTGATGGTTGAAAATGCTTATCGAAACTTAGCACAAGCTATTAAGGAGAAAGGACATTTAACCACCGAAGAGTACAAAGATATTTCAATTAAATCTGCAAAACAAGTTGGCAGAGCCATTTTCTTTTCAGAGTTAATCATTTTAGTATCTTTTATTCCAGTTTTCTTTTTAACCGGACAAGAAGGAAAATTGTTTAGACCTCTTGCTTATACCAAAACTTTTATGTTGGCTGGTTCTGCTATTGTCTTAATCACTTTAATACCTGTATTGATGACTTTGTTAATGAGAGGTAAGTTCCGACCTGAAACAGAGAATCCGGTAACAAGATTTTTTATCAGAATTTATGAACCAGTAATTCATTGGGTTTTAAAGCATAGAAAAACTACTATCATTATCAATCTCATAGCTTTAGCAATTACAATACCAATGGTCATGCACACTGGCTCTGAATTTATGCCACCTTTAGATGAAGGTTCAATTTTATATATGCCTGTTACATTGCCAAATGCATCCATAACTGAAGTAAACAGGATTTTGCAGGAACAAGACAAAATAATAAAAAGTATTCCTGAAGTTCATCATGTTCTGGGAAAAGCTGGACGAGCTGAAACCCCTACTGATAATGCTCCATTGAGTATGATTGAAACAATAATTATGCTAAAACCAAAAAGTGAATGGAGACCTGGTATTAAGAAAAGCGATATTATTAACGAACTCGACAGCAAATTGCAAATTCCTGGTGTCAGAAATGGTTGGACGCAGCCAATAATAAACAGAATCAATATGCTATCAACTGGCGTAAGAACTGATATAGGCTTTAAAATTTTTGGTGATAATTTGGACACTCTTGAATACTATGCAATAAAAGCCGAAAATATTCTTAAAAATGTAAAAGGTGCTGCTGATGTTGTTGCGGAAAGAGTTCAAGCTGGTTATTATATTGATGTATCATTGAAAAAAGATGCAATTGCAAGATATGGTATTAATATAAGTGATGTTCAAGACATTATTGAAACAGCGATTGGTGGTCAAAATCTTGGTGTTGTTATTGAAGGCAGAATGAGATTCCCAATCAGAATCAGGTATGAAAGAGATTACAGAGATAATATTGAAGAATTAAACAGGTTAATTATTCCTGTAACTTCCTCAGCAATGCAGACAGGTGGCATGAATAGTGGGATGTCTTCAAATTATCAGAATCCAAAATCAAATTCTATGAATTCAATGAACTCAGGAAACAATAATCAAAATCAAGCAACTGGTACTAATCTTTCAGGAACAAATATAAATTCAATCGATCCAAATGCTAAATTATTCTTACCTTTATCATATTTAGCAGAAATTAATGTTCAGTCAGGCCCCCCTATGATTAGCAGCGAAAATGGAATGTTGCGTTCTATCGTTTTTATGAATACTCGTGGGCGTGATATGGGGAGCGTTATGTTTGATTCAAAAAAAGTTATTGCTGATAGTTTAAAACTCCCAACTGGTTATTCTTTTATCTGGAGTGGTCAATATGAAAGTAAAATCAGAGCAGAAAGAACCATTGAAATAATTATGCCTGTTGTGTTTCTTATAATTTTTGTTTTGTTGTTTTTTACTTTGCACGAATATAAGGAAGCTGGAGTTGTAATGCTGTCTGTACCTTTTGCTCTTATTGGTGGGATGTATGCAATTTACATTCTTGGTTATAATTTCTCTGTTGCTGTTTGGGTTGGGTTTATTGCCTTATACGGCATAGCAACTGAAACAGGTGTTGTGATGGTGGTTTATCTGCATGAAGCGCTTGACAAAAGGCTAAAAGCTCATCAAGAGGGCAAAAGAGGTGAAATAACCAAACAAGATATTTATGAATCAGCTGTTGAAGGTTCAGTTCTTCGATTAAGACCAAAGTTGATGACGGTTTTAACAGCAATGATAGGTCTTGTACCGATTATGTGGTCAACAGGTACAGGTTCTGATGTTATGAAACCTTTAACTGCTCCAATGATAGGGGGACTTCTTACATCAGCAATTCATGTATTAGTCGTTACACCAATTCTTTTTGTAATTATGAAAGAAAGAGCTTTGAAAAAAGGCAAACTTGAGTTATCTAAAATGGCTGGTTGGATGAAGGAGGGCGAATAAATGAACCACCTCAAGTTAATGCAATATTTGATTATTTTAGTAATGCTTTCACTCAGTTTAAGCAAAGTAAAAGCACAGACATTAGATTCATTAGTGAATGAAGCAATGTCAAACAATCCTCTGATTAAATCATTGGATTTTAAAATTCGAGCATCTGAGTTTAAAGTGAAATCTACAAACACTTCTCCTCCACCAACTATTGGATTAGAATTGGCACAGGTTCCTTTTAACACAATTAATTGGTTGAACCAACCTTTATCACAGAACTTAACAATTTCTCAAATGTTTATGCTTGGTGGTAAAATCGATGCAATGACTGATGTTGAGAAATCAAATGTAGTCATTTCCCAAGACAACTTATTGGTATATAAAGTTAATTTAAAAGCTTCAGTTAAAATGTCTTATTTCAATCTTTGGTTAATAGATAAAAAAATTGAGGTTCAGCAAGAAGGTATAGATTTATTGAATCAGCTCTTGAATTCGATAACTAAACTTTATGAAATAAATAAGATTTCTCAAGCTGATATTTTTACAATTAAAAGTGAGATAGCTTTCAATGAAACACAACTTTTGATATTGAAAAATCAAAAGGAAGTAGAAATGTATAGAATGAATAAACTTCTTGGAAGAGATTTGAATGCAAAAGCAATTATAGTTTCAAAAGAATTATCAAACAAAGAATTCAATTTAAGCCAAGTTGAACTCGAAACAAAGTTAGCAGATAATAATCCCTCCTTGAAGAAAATGAATTCGATGATGGAAATGAATAAAAAGGATATTATTGCAAATGATAAAGGAAAAATACCTGATTTGATGCTTCAAGGTATGATAATGAGAATGCCAAGAGGTATGGTTCTAACTACACAATCAGACGTAAGCATGAATTCCAATAATATGGCAGGTTCTGATTATGGTTATGGGCTTATGGCAACGATTAATCTTCCTTTTGCTCCATGGAGTAAAGATAAATTTGAAGCTAAGGAACAGGAATTAAACGCAAATATTCAAAGTATAGAATTTGAAAAAAAGGATATGCAAAGGGATATGAACTCTCAATTAAAAACATCATTCGTCAAAATGAGAACATCTTGGGAACTGATGGAATTATATTCTAAAAATGTTATTCCAATGTATGAAAAAGCAAGAAGCTCTCAAATTTCATTGTATCAGAATAATCAAACAAATTTAAATACTGTAATTGATGCCAATAGGATGATTCTAATGCAATCGATGAACTATTTTATGGCTCAAGCTGATTATCAGATGGCTTTAGCTGAAATTGAAATGATGGTTGGTATATCAGTAAATAATTGAAGATAATATAATTAGGATTTAAAATGAATAAATCAAATTCAGAAAATAAGAAAAAATTTAATTCAAAGATATTAATCATTGGAATGGCAATTTTAATTGCTATTGGTGGTTTTTATGCTCTGTATTTAATTGTCAATCAGAAAAATGGTGAAATATCCCAGCAAGCAAAAAAAGTGAATATTCAATCTGAAAATAAGGAATTGTGGACATGTACAATGCATCCTCAAGTGATTTCAGATAAAGCAGGTCAATGCCCAATTTGTGGTATGGATTTAGTTAAGCAAATCACTGATGACCATCAAAATCATGAAGATAATTTGAGTACTATCAAATTAACAAGTAACGAATTTGTTTTGGCAAATGTGTCGACTATGAGAATCGAAAAAAAAGAAATAAAAAAACAAATTTCTGTTTATAGTTATATGGAAATTCCAGACCAAAACAGAAAGGTTATAGCAGCGAAATTCAATGGTCGTATTGAGAAGTTATACATAGACAAAACTGGAGATATTATTAAAAAGGGGCAAGCTTTGTTTGATGTTTACAGCCCAGATTTAGTTCAAGCACAAAATGAATATCTAATAGCTCTTAATAGTTCGCAAAATTTGTTGAAATATGCAAAAAACAAATTACAAATTTATGGAATGACTGCTGAACAGATAAATGAACTTGAAAAAACAAAAGAAATAAAAATGACTGTTACATTCTATTCAACTTTTGGAGGAACTGTCATAGAGAAGAAGGTGCAAGAAGGTATGTATTTCAATGAGGGGCAGTCTTTATATGAAGTTGCAGACCTTACTACCCTTTGGAACATAGGTGAAATATATGAGAATGATTTGAATATTCTTTATGTTGGTAATAAAGTCAATTTAGTTTTTCAATCTTACCCCGATGAAATTTTTGTAGGAAAAGTATCATTTATATATCCCGTTGTAAATCCCCAAACAAGAACCGTAAAAGTAAGGAGTGATTTTTCAAACATTGATGGTAAGTTAAAACCACAAATGTATGCTCTGGCATTCATTGAAAGAAGTTTCGGAGATGGGTTACTTGTACCAGCAGACGCGATTTTGTTTATGGGCAAAAGGGATGTTGTATGGCTCAAAGTTGGTGATGGTATGTTTGAACCAAGAGATGTAACAGTTGGGATGAAAATTGGAGATAAATATCAAATACTGTCTGGGATAAATGTTGGAGATGAAATAGCAATGACTGGAGGTTTTCTGATTGATTCAGAAAGTCAACTTAAAAGCGGTATGGCTACTGGACATCAACACGGAGGTGACAATCAGGGACATTCATCAGACCAAGAGAACAATCACAATCATAATGCCATGGAAAATATGAATCACAAAAAATGATAGTGCAATTATTGTTTTGAAATTGAATAGGTATATTAATCAGGATTCAAAGAATAATTGCAAATCTGAAAAAATTAATTTGTAGGGCTTATGTCCTAATTGCAATATGCAATTTAAAAAAAAATAATAATGATGTAAGAATATCTAATAGAAAAAGATTTTTATTTATAAAATAATTTATAAAAAAAAAGGTGAAAAAATGAAGAACCAAAAGAAGTATATGTTGAATTTATTTAGGCATATAGGGCTAATAGCTATAATAATAACATTAGCTATTTCCAGTGTAATAGTTTATGCTCAGCATGAGCATTCAAAATCTAAAGAAGGTGATAAGAAAGAAAAGAAAACAGAATCAATCGTTCGTGAAGGCATAATTGACCTAAAGAAAATTGATAAAAACAAAGATGGCAAAGTTTTTCAAGACTTTATGCATTGGAATGTCATTTCTGATGAAGCAGGCAAATGCCCACTATGCAAAATGACATTGGAAGAAGTAACAATAAAAGTAGCAAAAGAAAATTTGAAGAAGAATGGATTCAAAGTAAAATAATGAGCCAATAATTAAATGTAGGGGAAAAAAATGAAAAATTCAATTATTATAATTTCACTCATCACAATATTATTGGGATGTTCAAATTCATCAGACCCAGATTATAACTCATATTATGAATCACTGGTAAATCTGTCAACAAAAGAATCAATTGACAAAGCTAATAAATGGAAGTTTACAGCACCTAAAATAATAACTTATGTAACTACCTCGGAAGCAATTTTTGAATTCCCTGATGGGAAAGTTCTTAAAAAAGCTCTACCAGCAGATTCTTTTTATGTTGCTATTGCACCATACAAAAATGGAACACATACTTGCGATACTCATTATCCGTCAAGTTGTGAAGGTGAAATAAAGGAACAAACTATTAAAGTAGTCGCTTACGAGGTAAGTGGCAATATTCTAATCAATAATAGCATAAATACAATGAGAAATGGATTCTTTGAATTATGGCTTCCACGAAATAAAAATGTGACAATTCATATTGAATATAATTCAATACAAGGCGAAGAAACCATATCTACGAATGACGATAGTAGGACTTGTATAACAACTATAAAGCTAAAATAATTCTAATATCTGTTTGTTAATATTTCCAAAATTTCCTCCCAATCCTCTTGGGTTAAAGTGATATAGGGTCGAGCTGGAATTCTAATTGTGGGTTTCAGCTCTTTCTTTTTTGTTAGTGCCATTGCTTTCCAATTGACCAATCCTGTATTATAATACTTTGCCCAGAAGAACTTTCGCATTTTGGAAGTAATAGGTATGGTTGGCATTAAAGTTCCACCATATTGATGAATAGTAGCATATGGAGAGTTTGCTGATATTACTATTGATGATTTGCCTTGTGGTCTTACCTCAATTGTTGACATAAGACCTTTCGAGCGATTCAATGTAGGTTCTAATTCCCAACCAAGTCTTTGGTATTTCTCCTTTGTGGATGTTGCTAAGGCTTTCCATTTCTGAGAACCACCTGAAAATATAGTAATATCATTTTCATTTCCATCCCAACGACCACGAGCATCAAAATTTTCAGAAATCGCCCTTTCAATTAGTGCCGATACTACTTCAAGTACAGGTGTAAGGTCATCAAAATGTTTTTGATATTTTTGAAAAGTATCAAATAACTTTTTTTGAATTTCCCTTTGAAGCATTGGTTACCCCGTTCTCAATTAAAACAATTTCCAATCAGGATCGAATTTGGTGAATTCTTCAAGAGTTGGATAATATCCTTCTGAATCTTGCTTTGGAAATTCCGTTCTATTTTTATCAGTAAAACACACATACTTTGTATTATACTTGTCTGTTCCAATTTGCCAGAGCTTAGCATTTTCATCATTAATACTATTTCCAATTTGGATTGGCTTGTTAAAGAATTCTATTTCATTTGCCGGTACTTTCATTTATATATCCTTTTATTTAGTTTTTATTTGATTTTGTTCGCATAATATTTTTAGTTCAGAAGTAATCTCGCCAGTAACATATTCAATATCATCAATTAAAACTTGACCAAGAATTTGTGCTTCAAAATAATCACAGTTAAAACCATTTAAATTTAAAAACTTACGTGCTTCTAACAAATTGAAACTATCCCCAATATTTTCCAATCCTAAGATTGATTCCTTTATTAATGTTAAATTGTTGCCACCCTTTTTGGAGAACAATTTTTCTGCTGTTGCTTCTCCAATTCTGAATGCTCCTCTATATCCTGCACCACCATTTCCCAAAGTATCGCCAGCAGTAAAAGAAGACATACGTTTTTTATCATCTTTAAGAACAACTATTGTTGAGCCATAAGCAAGGAGAATATTGTTTTTAAGTTCAATATTGCTATCCCATAAAGCTCCATAAATAGGCCTGAACTGTTTCTCGGATGTTCTTCCTATTTTTAAAGTCTCTAATTCGCATTTATCTCTTTTGAATTCATCTTTTTCAACTACTTCCAATTTTTGCTTAAATCTCTTTTCATCTGATTCAAATAACTTCTCTAACTTCATCGGAGATATACAAATCTGCAATCTTACTTCTGGAGATAAGCATAATTCATTAAATCTTCTAACAAATTTGTCCATATTTACTTTAACAACATTGATATCTAATTTTAGTTGCTTACAAAATGTAGTCAATTCTTTGTCAAAGTTTTCTTTGATAAAAGTATTAACCTTTGAACTGTCCAAGTTTTTCAAAACCTTATCTGCGTTTTTATATGCGGCCATTCTGTCTTTTGGTGCTTGAATTGTGTCATTTTGCTTTTGATTTATCATTTTCAACAAGCCATTCTTGATTTCAAGTGCATACCTTTCGGTTTCTACTTTCCAAGCCATTACAGGTTTCAAGGTAAAATCATCTTTGTTAAGTATCTTGTTTAAAAAATGATTTCCTTCTTCAGCAATAGTTCCATCTTTAATAGGTGTTACAGAACACTTACATCCAAAACCTGAAGGAGGGTATATCAAATCCCAAATTGGATCATCGTGCCGAAAAACCTTACCGTGAAGTAAGCTGTGATTATGTCTTTTTGTAGGTCTTTGAATCTGTGTGTATTTCCAATATGGATAAATGTGTGTTATAAGTTTCTGCTGACGATACTTGCCTTGAGCATAAGCCATTTGCATATTTGTATCATAAATGACCTTCAACCTTGATGGAGATGCACCTGTCCAACCATTCTTTTCAAGTTCAGGAAGCAATGATTCTTGGAATTGCTTTAAAGTCATACCCTCTGATTTCGCTCTTTCAACATAATCATAAATCAATTGGAGAATATCGGCACTCATAACCTTTGCTACAGTAAAAGCTTTATTATGTGCTTCTGCATCAAGTTCGTACCAATCTCTTGATATTTTAAGATTCTTACTTCTTTGTTTTAACCACTCTAATGCTCTTTCAGGTGGCAATTTGAAAGCAGTTTGAAATGGATCTTCAAAACGAAAACCACTTAATTTAGGTATTTTGCCTGTGCTTTTGAAAAACTCTACTATGTACTTCTCACTTTGCACTTATTATGCCACTCCCAGTTGCTAATAAAATACCCTTTGCTAAATAGTCTTCGATTATGGTAGTGTCTAATTCCGGGAACATTTCAATTATTTTGTCTTGGATTTCATTGTAACTCATACTTTCATTTATCATTTCAAGTATTGGTTTTAGGACTGATTGAGTAAGTTCATCAAATTGAGAAATATCAAAAGCTGACTTCTCAAGGATTTTATCAGATTCGGAGAATTGGGGGTTTGTTTGTTCAAATGAAATTTCAATTTCATCATCTTTGAATCCATAGTTCCGTTTGAAATATTCTTTAGTGAACTTCACTTGCCCGGTTGAAGAAAGTGTTTGGTCACGCTGTGCCAAAGTCATATCTACGTCTTGCTCTTCATACATAACAAAGAGTGGTATTTCAGAAACCGATTCAAAATTGAATTCAATAATCCATTCAATCAGCTTATTTAACCAGTATTCTACAAGTTGTTTATCTGCATCAACGACATCTTTCCTTACTTGCAAGTGCGTTTGGCTCATAGCATAAGAACCAGTATCTCCCTGCTCAGTTGTTAGAGTTTGTGAGAGTATCGCTTTGGAGATTTCTGCATTACAAAAATGAAGCAAGTTCTTATATACATCTGCAGAACTTGTTTTTGATGATTCAAGTATATCAATACTTACTTCTTCTTCAGTAACAGCGATTCCGTCTTGTTGAAGTTTCTCCAATACATTGAATAACTCATAAGCTTCTTCTTGTCCTTTTCCAAGCCCAATTTTACCATGAAGAAATGGCATTCCATACTTCTGAGTAAATACTGACCATAGTTTCATTCCACCTTTTTTAAAATAACAGGATAATAACACTTGGCAAGGATAGACTCACCGTATGGATTATCATAAGTAGCATTATGTTGAAGCAGTAAAAATTTCTTATTTGGCAATAAAACTCCATTAGGTTTTTGTCTATCTTTAAATCTAAGCATATTGTTACTATCAAACTCAAACCACCAAGAAGGCTTGCCTTTGAGCTCTTTAGGGATTATTTTACCTTCTACTTCACTCCAATAAATCTCAATAGGTTTGAATCCAAATAAAGGAGCGTCAAGCATTTCAGAAATTATTTGCCTTAGGTTTAAACTATTGAATATTTCTTCAATAAACTCTGATTCAGTACTTTTTGTTCCTCCTCTATTTATCTCCCAATTCAAACTTAAAACTCCTGCTTTTCTCGATTGAACGCAACTTGATACGTGTGCATCATAAAGAAAATTCTTGTATGTCTCCAGAGTTTCATTATTCTTTTGAAGTATAACATCAGGATTAGGAAGCAATTCATTTAAAGCACTAAAGAGAAAAGCTTGCCTTGTGGCTATTACTCCAAGAGGATATGGTCGTTTGGCAGTATCATTTTTTTCTGAAAAAACTTTTTTAATTCTATTGATTAACCCCATTTTTAATTTCTCAATAATTAGTGAAATAATTATCTTGCTTCCTGCTTAATTTGCTCAGATATGAAAGTGATTTATCTCCTGAACTTCTTCTTCTTAAATAGTCCAATGCTTGTGTAATACTATCAACTATATCATCGTGATTACCGTAAGGGAATTCAGAACATTCATTAACGATGTCAGCTAAAAACTGTGCGTTTTTAGGAAGGAAAACCTTTCCGGATTCGATTAGCGGTGTTACCAAATGTGCCCTTGTAACCTTGTCCCTGATCGCCTGAATAGGTTTAATTGGAATCTTTGTATCACGTTGAAGAACCTGTATTAGACTTTGACCACTTGCCGCATCTTCAATCAAAACCACATTTGGGTTGTGCTTATGATATTGCATAACAACTTGCCTTTGCAAGTCAGGGAATAATACCTTAGCTCTCCAATAGTCAACTAAATAATATCCTTTATCTGATAGTAGCCAAGTAGTACATACAGAAAAATCATTCTGCTCTTTTTCTTTAAAAGCTGTGTCCCAAGATTGAATCAGTAAAGAACCGCTTGGTAAGTCAAAATATTCTTTCCACCATTCAGTTTTAAAGATTTGATACTCCGTAGCAATTGGTTGTTGTTGATATAAAGCAGAAAACCAGTAAGAACCTATCTGACTTTTGATTTTGTTTAGTTTATCAACAGGGTATCTATATTCCCATAATGGCACTCCTTCATCTCTACCCAAAGAATCATTTTCTTTTGCAATAGCAGGAAAACTCAAAACTTCCCATTTATCATCAGAATCAGGGTCGTTTATTAATCTACCTGCCAAATCATCGAAATGCCATCTGGTCATAATTACGATTATTGCTCCATCAGGTTCAAGTCTTGTATATGCAGTAGCTCTGAACCAATCATAAGTTTTATCTCTATAAGTCTTACTATTAGCTTGTTCGTCATTTTTAACAGGGTCGTCAATAATTAAAACATTAGCACCTTTACCAGTAATAGCACCACCAACACCCGTAGCATTCAGTCCACCTTCTTGACCTAAAACATCCCAACGGTATGCAGAATTTGAAAGTCTATTTAATTTGATTCCGAATAAATCTTCTCCGTGTTCTTCAAGTAATTCTTTGGTCTTTCTCCCCCAAGATGCAGCAAAACCCGCTTCATAAGAAACCAAAATTATTCTTCTATCGGGATATGTTCCTAAATACCAAGCAGGGAAATACCTTGAAATAAGTTCAGATTTACCATGTCTTGGAGGCATATTAACTATCAGTCGTTTTATCCGACCACCAGCAACATCAAGAAGCTTCTTGTTCAGGATGTTGATGTGTGGAGCTATCTGGTAACGTCCCTTCGTTATGTGCATCGCCATTGTCGCCGGGCTTGCTGTTTTGAGTATTTCCCACGGCATCGAGGAATTCAAGAAGAGCGTTTGTTGCTTTTTCGTCATTTGCTACTAATTCTCCAAACTTATCTTTTTTGTTGTCAAATACAATGGTGTTTTCATTACGACCGATTTCAGTTGGAACACCGCGAGCAATCCTTTCAATATTGACCAAATTACCAAAGGATTTACTTACTTGAATAATCAGTTCAATTAATTCAACAGTTGAAAGTTTATTCAAATCTTCAATTGCGGGTGTTTTATTATCTTTATCTTTTTTAAGTCTTTCTGAAAAGGCAGTAACAGGCAAGAAGACAATTCTTTGAAAAGTCTCTGCCTGCCCTGCTTGCCTTTCATTCATCTTTTGAATGCTTTCTTGCTGACGCATTCGGTTCTTTCTGTCTTCATCATCATCAAAAGCACTAACCCTTGCTTGCCAATTATACTTTCTTGACCAGACAGCAAACTGTGTTTTACTTTTCTTTCCAAGTTTATCTAATAGTGCACTAAAACTTCGGTTTTGCCTAAGATCACGATAGGTACAGAAAGCCTTGAACGCTTTATCAGTTTCTCCGGGCATTCTTTCCCAAGGTATATGTTCCCAACTACCAGACATTATTCGTTATTAAATTCCTTTTTACATAATTCAAGTAATTTTAACGCTGGCTCTTTACCAAGTACTTTTTCTATGATTTCTGCTTCTTCATTGGCAAATATCAAACTTACACGATATAGTTTTGTTTGCTGTCTTGCCATTTCTCTTTCTTCTTCATTCTTAGCAACCTGAATTAAAGCCTGTCTTTCTTTAATTGTTTCAACAGCTTTTGAAGATGCGGCAGTTATCATCTCTCCACCGTGAGTAGTGCCATCAACTTGCCTTGAACTTGTATCAGTAATTTGGTTGTCTTCATCGGAGAGTTCGGACGGTTCCCAAGATTGAGAATAATCATCGTTTGCAAGTGCTTCTGGAACTGGTATGTCATCAAGCAATCTATTGATTTCATCATCGGAGAGCATAAGAGAATCTTGTGCCCAATCCAAAGCCCCAAGTTCTTGCAAATCTCTTAATACTTGAACGGACAATTCCAAATCCTCACTTCCTCTTGCACGATTATGTCTTAACGTTGCAATTCTCATCTGTTCGGGAGTCATCTCAACGAAGACTACGGGAATTTCAGTATATCCAAGTACTGTTGCGGCTCTCCATCTGTGTTCTCCGTCAACAATCATTTTGGTTGACTGTTGAACAATAATCGGTTGTGTAAAACCATCTTCTTCCATTGATTTAAGAAGAAGCTCAAAATCGTGTTCACTTTGACGATTTGGATTATAATTGTTCGGTTTGATAGAATCCACCGAAACATATTCAATAGCAAGTTCTTTTAAGGAAACATTCTTCTTTTCAATTTCCTTCTTGCCTTTCTTAATGATTTTTTCTGTTACAGCCTTTTGTGTGGCTTCTGGCGTTGTGTTATAGCCTTCCATATTATAACCTCAATATTAAATAAAAAACAGTTAGTTCTAATAGAAATTTTAATTAATAATCCCGTTGTGTGGATTTGTTAATAATCAAACCTTGTTGGTGATAATAATCAATTAAGCAGGCAAGTCTTCTCTTGTTAAGTTCAGTTCCATAGAAAGTCTTGCCAAGACTGTGAGCTGTTCTTCCTGTCAAACCTCTTCCCGTACACAAGTCTAATACTGAATTGATGTTCTTTTCATATTGCATAGCAAAGCGTGGTGTGAAATCATCATCAATACCTGTAAAGTCAAAATCAATTTTCGTGGGAGAATCAAATGAATATCTTACTAAAAAACAAGGATTTTTGTGATAATATTTGATTTTCCAAGTATTTGTAACAATACCATTTAACTGAGTAATCAAATCTTTGACATAGTCAAGATTCTGACTTCCCATTTCAACATAATTGATTTTTGGAGAATAGGTTTTGACTAATAGCATTAGTTTCTCAATAAAAGAGTTAAATTCCCTTTTATCTTGAAACCCTGCTTTAGTATAGAAAGAATTAATATTACCTGTGTTCCAGGGTGGATCAATGTAAGACATATCAAAAGCATTCTGACCAAAGAACTCTAAAGAGTTCAATTCAGTCAAATCCTTGACCGCCAGAGTGTTTTTTCCAACACGCCATACTTGACCATCTTCAATGGGAAATTTTTCCCAGGAGTCGCCGTAAAGCCACTTCCCATCTTCAAAAGTTTTCATAAATCAAGTCATTCATATTTCTTAAAATCATTTGTTCGGTTTATCAAAATTGTTTGATGTACCGGAGCGCCCATTGTCCAGTATTTGTAACCGTCATGATAGAAATATATGAATGCTTTCTTATAGAAATACTCTTTAACTCCATTGTTTCTGATAAACATTACTGCATCATTGAACTCATCAATGCTTTGAGAGTTCTTTTTTAAGCAATACTCGTGTGGAGCTTTTTCAGAATAGGTTTTGGCAAAAATCCAATTCTGGCTTTGAATAAATTCTATGAAACTGTTTAAATCCATATATATCAAGACGTTACACATTGTCAAACATTGTAATATAAAAATATTTTTTACCAAGTGGGCTTTCCTCCCCAAGTTCCTGCTCCTTCTCGGAAAAATTCAGGTTCTACATAAGGAAGCACATCAACTTTAACTTTCATTGAGAAAGGTTCTCCCATATACATAATTTTAGAAAGGTTTCTCCATGATGAAAGCATCTGGCATTTTGGACATTTAGTTACTTCAGGAAATTCTTCTGTTGAATGCCGTGAATGATTACGAATTACATAATTGACAACTTTTTGAGAACGCTGTGCAATCCAATCAGGTGCTTCACTTATACAAGTTCTGTAAAAACATTCTTTCCAAGTTTCTCCAAGCTTTCTTATTGGCTCGACTGACCTACGACCAAACATAGCCGCAGTTCTCACTCCAGGCAACCTCTCACAAACCTTGTCAAACCATTGAGGCCAAGCTTTTGAAGCAACCATTAATCCGTCAATTGCAGCTGGTGATAAAGTAGGAGGAGCAATGCGAAGTTTGTGCCTACTGATTCCTAACCTATGCATTGTGTCATAAGCTTTGTTATAATCCCAATTATTGTCTTTGACAGCTTTCCAAACATCTCCGTCTGACCAGTCATAAATAGGTCTTGCATAGTAAGTTCCGTAACTATTTTTTCCTTTTGTTAGATAACCCTTACTTGACATTAAACCCATTTTACGAAGCATTGATTCATCAGTTCGTAAACCCAAGACAGCATAAAGATTTTTACCCTTTGCAGGTGGAAACTTTTCTTCGCTAATAAGACCTTGTATATTCTGCTCGTGAATTTTTTGAGCAAAGTCTGGTGGAGTACGTACCCATTTATCGGGAGGTAATGAACTGTCAAAAACCCAAAAGTAAGGATTTTGACGATTAAAAATATTTACTACTGGTTGATTGGCATAAATCCAATAAAATTTAACTTCTGGACGCATAGCAACTCTTTCTGCATACTCAAAAGTACCGGGATACATAATTTCTTCGTCCCGCATAATAACTTCAACAGGAAGTCTTCCTGTCATAGTAGCTGCTATGATGCAAAGCTCAAGACAGATACCTGAATCCTTTCCTGCTGAAAATGAAACGATTACTCTATGTCCATCCTCATATAGTTTTATCATTCTGTCAAGTGCAGCGTCAAATACGTTTTCAATGTTATAATGTCTTGGCATTTTTCTGTCCACTAATAGTTATGAAATAAAAGTTATCTGGGAAAAAGGAAGAAAACAATCTGTGCTCAAGATTAAAGATGAACTTAATAAATCTTGGACTTATATATTTTGATAAGGAGTCACTAAACCAAGTAATGCCAAAGATTTTCTTTTTGTTAAATCGTGAAAATAAGGATTTAATTTCTTTATGGTTAAAGAATGTTGCTGGTGAAGTAATATTGAATTTGTTTAAGATATAACTTTCTCTTGAAGAATATTTACGTCCATAAATCATTACAAAAAACTTACCGTTTGTCTTTAGTACTCTTTCAATTTCTTGAACTGTCTTTGAGTGGTTAAGTGAATAAGAAAAGCTACCGAAAAGCGAAATAACCGAATCAAAACTATTATCTTCAAAAGGCATATTTGACATATTACCTTTGAAGAAAAAATGTTTAGGAAACTTACTCTTACTAATTTCAAGCATACTTTCGGAGATGTCTAATCCGAAATAGTTTTCGGGTGATAAATCAATATTCTCCAATACTATGCCTGTACCGCTACCTACATCAAGAACCTTACCTTCAAGAAAACCGTTATCAAGTAAGTATTTGAAAACAAAGTCGTTTTCAATTGTGTGAATAGGTTCGTTATAACATTCATCATAAACCTTGCTCAATCTGTTGTAAATGAGTTTTGGCGTTTCTTTGCTCATTTCATTTCAATCCTAAAAAAGTTATGTAAAAGTTCTATTTCAGCATTAAATCTGTATCAAATTTTGAAAAAAGTCAAAATTCAACATCACAAAACAACGGAATTATTCTGCAACGGTAAATGCACCGAGTACCCACACTCAATACTTGCAAATTTACTTGTACTCGTTACAAGTATTCTTTACATACACCGAGTGCTTTTTGGCTTGCAAAGAATTTAAATAGTTTTGCGGTTGTTGTAGTGTAAAATTTTTGAAATCAAGTATTATGTGGAAAGAAGTATTCAAAGCAGGCAAGCATACAGATGCAAACGGAAACGAGCGTGAATGGAGTTCCGAAGATATAGATACAATCATATCAAAGTATAACAATCAAATGCCTGACGATAAGCATGAAGCACCGGTTGTAATCGGGCATCCTGTGAACAATTCGCCAGCATACGCTTGGGTTGAATCTCTCAAGAAAGATGGTGAAACATTACTTGCTAAGTTTACTCAGATTGACCCTGAATTCGAGCAACTTATCAAAGAAGGCAGATACAAAAAGGTATCTATTGCTCTTTATCCTGATATGATGCTAAGACATATTGGTTTTCTTGGTGCTATTCCACCAGCAGTAAAAGGTTTGAAAGACAGTGAATTTAATGGAAGTGAATCATTTATTTGCTTTGGAGAACTAAAAGGCAGCACAATTACAACAGAAACGGAACAGAATGACATGAATGCTGGAACAAATAATAAGCAAAATTTGAACACAAAGGAACAGATGTTCAACACTTGTTCAACAGATGTTGAACAAAGTGGCAACAAAATCCAACAAATTAAATTAAAGGAAATTAAAGTAAAAGAAAAAGAAATATTTAATTCTTCTCCTCCGAAATCGGAGATTTCGGAAGAAGGAAAGGAATATGCAAACTTTTTCAAGGGGCTTTTGCCACCCACTCAAAAGGTTACTGAAGCAGATTTGAAAAATTGGGCGGATACTTTCGACAAACTTGTGAGGATTGACAAGCGTTCAAAGGATGAAGTCTATCAAGTAACCGAATGGGCAAGGAAAGATTCTTTCTGGGGTGAACAAGGTAATTTTCTTTCTGCTTGTAAGTTACGAAACAAGTCAAAAGACGGAGTACTTTACTACGATATGTTTTTGCAGAAATTTAAGCAAAGGAGTAAGAGCAATGGCACAAGTCAAGGACAACAAGTCCAAAGACCAGATTGGGTCAAAGCAAAAGAGTGAATTCTTGGCAATTATGGATTCACTTTTCCCAGACCAAGATTTGCTTAACGTGAGCAGTAAGTTTCGGAAAAAGGCAGATTTCACTTTTGAACTTATGCAGAAACAAAATTGGAATCAAGAAGAATTTGAGAAGACAATGCTTGAGTTTTCAATGAAATGGGTTTATAATTCTTGGATGCCTGCTAATGTTCTTGAATTCAAAAAGAAGTTGTTCGCTGATAATGATATGGTGATATGATGAAAGCTGTTCAAACAAAAGCACAAAAATATATCGAAATTGATGGTCTTTATCAGGGTAAACTGTTCTTTGGTATTGACTTCTATGAATTTGAAGAGCGTGCGGCTATACTTGAATTTGATTTCGGAGTTGAATTCAAAGAAGCCGCAAGGCTCTCTTTTAACGAATTAATTAAAAAATATGCATATTTGAAAGGAATAATAAAATGATAAAACTTAAATGGAAATTTTTAAACACTGAAACTTTTAAACCAGAAGATTTTGGTTTAAGAGAAATATTTGCTGTAAAAGTTGCGAAATGGAAAAGCACTAATGAATTTGATGATATTCGATGCTTTACTTTACGTGGTTGGCAAACAATTGCATCACTGGAAGAATACGATCCAATAGATTATAATAAACTTGGTAAATCGAAATGGTTTGTTTTCGCAGCGAAAGGAGTGTAAAATGATTAAGATAACTGGATTATATAAATCAATATCTAAAAAGGGCGATACTTTCTTATCAGGTAAAACAATTGACGGAGTTAAATACTTTGTTTTCAAGAATAACAAGAAGAAAGATAACCACCCTGATTATAACTTGTATATGGAAGACAATGACACAAATCCACAAAAACCTAAAATCGAAACAACTGATGATTTTCTAAATCAACAAGTAGATTCTGATGATGACTTACCCTTTTAGGAGGAAACACTATGTCTGTTAAATTTGAAGATTTTGGTGTATATGGAATAGACAAAAACAGATTTGGAGAGCAAAGAACAACCTGTCCTAAATGTTCTTCAACTCGAAAAGCCACTCATAAGAATATTAAGTGCCTTTCAGTAAATCCCGACAAAGGAACTTGGTTCTGTCATCATTGCGGTTATTCGGGTGGTTTATTTGAAAAGAAAGAAGTAAAGTATTTCTTACCAAAACCTGTTTCAACTAATGCCATATCTCCTACAGATAAGGTCTATGATTGGTTTACTTCTCGAAAAATAACTAAAGAAGTTATCAATAGAAATAAAATCACTATTGAAAAAGTATTCTTATCTCAATTAGGCAAAGAAGATTGGTGTATATGTTTCAATTACTATGTTGGCGAAATCCTTACTAACATCAAATACAGAAATTCTCAAAAAGTATTTCAACAAGTAAAAGGTGGCTCGAAGGTTTTCTACAAGCTAAATGACTTGGAGAATCAAACCGACTGTATTATAACCGAAGGAGAAATTGATGCTCTATCATTTGAAGTTGCAGGATTTCAAAATGTAGTTTCGGTTCCAGATGGAGGTATTAATCCAGAAGTAAAACAAATTCAGACAAAACTTGATTATTTGGACAATTGTTCAGAATATTTCAAGAATATGCACAGAATATATTTGGCTACGGATTCTGATGCTCCCGGAATAAGACTCCGTGAAGAGTTAGCAAGAAGGCTTGGAAAGTCAAGATGCTGGATTGTTCGCTATCCTAATGGCTGCAAAGATGCAAATGATGTTTTAGTGAAGTATGGTTCTAATAAGCTCAAAGAATGCATTAATAGTGCAGAGCTTTATCCAATTGAAGGCATTCATTATGCAAATGACCGCCGTGATGAACTCAAAGACTTATTCGATAATGGATTTCCAAATGGTGCTAAGTCAGGATATTCAAACCTTGATGAACTTATTACTTTCTACGGTTCTCAATTGACTATTATTACAGGAATTCCATCACACGGAAAAAGTAATTTTATGGATCAGTTGATGATTAAACTGGCAATTAACCATAATTGGCGTTGGGGCATTTTTTCACCTGAAAACTCTACCATTGAAATTCATTTATTACGGCTAATTGAGATTTTGGTTGGCAAACCATTTCTAAAAGATTATAACAACCGAATGACCTTTGATGAAGTGGAAACTGCACGTGATTTTATCAATGACCATACTTATTTCATTTTGCCTGATAATGAAGAATATCGTTTGGAGAGGATTCTTGAAGCTGCAAGTGGATTAGTTTTGAAACATGGTATCAAAGGTTTAATACTCGACCCTTGGAACACTCTTGAGCATCAATACGGCAGTGATTCTGAAACTATATACACAGGTAAGGTACTGAATCAATTGAAGTATTTTGCAAGGATTCACGATATTCATCTATTCTTGGTAGCACACCCACGTAAAATGGCACGCAAGAAAGACAGCAAACTTTTTGAAGTACCAACTCTTTATGATATTTCTGGGTCTGCTAA
>JAGXRQ010000017.1 GCA_018335675.1 Bacteroidota bacterium
TTTGCTAAACCTTACCATTCATGGGAACGAGGTGCTAATGAAAATATAAATGGGCTTATCAGGCAATACTTTCCTAAAGGGTCTTCTTTTGAAAATATTACTAATCAACAAATTCAATATGTTCAACACAAGTTAAATAACAGACCAAGAAAAAAATTGGGGTTCTTATCACCAATTGAGTTTTTATCATTAAATTTGATTAAACAAAAAGTTGCATTTGTGACTTGAATTCAGCAAACTTTTAAAGTTTTAAAATAAAAAGTCAATGAAGTTTATTCTATATTAACCCCAGCCTGCGCCTCATCAATATTTAAAATAGTATCTCCAATTTTTTCGCACGACATTATCAATTTATTAAAATAGAAATTACTCTTAACATAAGGATTACCTTCTTCTAGTTCCTTAATAACACCAGTAAATGCTTTATCTCTGAATTCGTTTATTTGTTTTTCAATAGCAATTGCGTGTTCTATGTTCATATTAGCATAATGCTCTCCCTTTTCAAGGAAAGTGAACATAACATTAAATGCTTGATTTACTAAGTCGAACATTATATTAAGATCCTTAGTTTGTTTTTGACTGAAGGATACTTTTTCTATTTTCTTCTTTTCGATAACCATTGCCATTTTATGGCAAATGTCAGCAATTCTTTCAGCCTCTCCACAGATAATCCTCATTCTTCTGAGTTGCTCTGAAACCTGAGGACTAACATGATTTCGCATTACATTAGCCAAAAACGTTGTTATTTCTTCCTCAACCCTATCTGTAATTTCCTCATACTTCTTTATTCGCTCAACAATTTGCTGAATCTCTTTTTTCTTTTTTTCTGCAACAAGCCCAGGCACAAAATTGAACATTCGATGTGAAAGTTCACAAAACTTCTTGGTTTCTTTTCTGGCTTGCAAAGCAGATACTTCAGCCATGTTAAGAAATCCGCTTTGGAAATACTCAAGATGGGCTCTTTCTTCAACTTTACCCTTTGATGGCATAATAAATTCTACAACCTTAACCAGATATTTAACAAACCATATCAACAAGAAAGTATTAGTAATATTAAATGCAGTGTGGAAAATTGCTAGACCAAAAGGCACAGATTCAGCAGTCGTAAATGGAGAATCGACTCCAAAAGACACCATTGAATCATCGATTGATCTCAATACAAAACGTAATATGAATAGCATCCATATTACCCCAAAGATATTAAACAGAGTGTGAGCAAAAGCAGTTCGTTTTGCATGAATATTACCCATCAAAGCGGCTAAATTGGCAGTAACTGTTGTGCCAATATTCTCCCCTAATACTATAGCTGCGCCCTGCTCAAATCCAATCCAACCATAATTACACATAACCAATGTAAGGGCCATTGTAGCACTAGATGATTGCAATATAATTGTTAGTATTGTTCCTAATCCAAGAAATAACAGAATACTATAAAATCCGTAGCCGGTTAATCCTTCTAGGAATGCAAATATTTCAGGGTTTGAATGAAGATCCGGAACTGAATCCTTCAAGAACTGCAAACCCATAAATAGAAGTGCAAACCCAAGCAAAGTTTCCCCGAAAGACTTCATTTTGTCTTTCCCAAGAAGCAGCATCGGAAATGCTAAGCCAATAATTGGGATAGATAATGCTGCAATATTTAATTTAAATCCAAGAAAAGAGATAATCCAAGCAGTTGTGGTAGTCCCAATATTAGCTCCCATTATAACCCCAATAGACTCTACCAATGTGAGCAATCCGGCATTAACAAAGCTTACAAGCATAACTGTTGATGCAGAAGATGACTGCACTAATGTTGTAATAAAAAACCCTGTGAGTACACCAAGAAAACGATTTGAGGTCATTGCGCTAAGAATTGAACGCATCTTTTCTCCGGCAAGTTTTTGTATGCCTTCGCTCATTGTTTTCATTCCAAAAAGGAAAAGGCACAATGCTCCAATTAAATACAGTAGGTCTCCAATCATATCACAACACTTTAATTCTACAATGGGCTAAAATATTAATAATCAATGAATGTAAAACGTTTAAGATGTTCTATATTTTAACAAATTTATCAACATGCATGATTTTATTTTCGGCTTCAAACATTATGACAAACAAGCCGGGAAGTAAATCTGACACATTAATTATATTATGAATTTCATTTATTTCGGAACTTAAAATTCTATTCCCTAATAAATCAAGGATAGTTATTTTACCTTTAAAAAAGTCATCGAAATTAACAACAATTTCAAGTACATCTCTAACCGGATTATTAAACCTAAAATAATTTTTTGTTACAAAATTGTTACTAGTATGAGTTGTTTGATTTTCTGTAATCTCAAGCTTCAAAACAACCGGCAAATGGTCTGAGAAATAATAAAGTGCATTTATTATTTCAGGGGGTTGGCTATAATTTGGCGGATCAATAAGAGACATATTAAATCTTTGTCCATCCTGCCCAATTGCAATATAGCTATCAGGTATATACTTAAAACCTCTATTGCCGGACAGTAAATCATTTGAGACTAATATCAAGTCGTATCTATCATCTAAACCACCGGTAACAAAGCATGAAGCACTACCAGACCTTGTGCTTTGAGTATGGTACATTGCCATTGATGAATTATTATACCATTGCCCTGGTTTATTTATAGGATCATTAAACCTAATATCTGAATTATTCGTATAGTACAGTAACTGCTGGTAAGCCGTTTCATAAGAGCTGTTCATATTAAAATCGCCCATAAACATAATGTTACCCCTATAGTTGAAATAGTCGATATAAGTCATCATACTATTTATCATATTTGTTCTCACTTGCTGATCATCAGCAGTACTTCCGGCTTTTAAATGAGCAACAATACAAACAAGAAAAATTGTATCATTTGTTTGAGCAAGATCTTCAGCTTTATAATATAATTTATAAAGGTTTATATCTCTTAGTATATTACTTGGGATGGCTTGAGATACTAATCCAAATTTATTGGTGTTATAATACAACATATTTACAATACTAGAATTTGCTGTATTAGTATATGCAGCCCTAGCATAGAAATCTATATCATTCTTATTAAGTGCATTATTTAACAAATGGTCTGCAGTGGATGCATTTCGGCCCAACTCACACACTGTAAAAACATCCGGCCTGAAATAATTTATAATTGTATGCAGATTCTGAGCTTTTACATCTACATTATTATTCTCATAAGTACAAAAATCGGTATAATATCCGTAGTAAAGAAGATTATAATTCATTACAGAAATTGTATCCTGAGAGTTAGCAGCTCTTGCAGAAACAAGAAGCAACAGAAGCAAAAAGAAGTTCTTTAACATTTTAAAAAAATAAAACAGGCCACAACATTAAAATAATTGTTATGGCCTGTAAGTTTGTTATTTTTTGGCAAATTTGAAGTTTTTTCCAAGATAAACCGCCGATTCTCCAAGCATTTCTTCAATTCTGATAAGCTGGTTATATTTTGCAATTCTCTCTGATCTACAAGCAGAGCCGGTTTTTATTTGTCCGGAGTTTAATGCAACTGCTAAATCTGCAATAGTTGTATCTTCAGTTTCACCCGAACGATGGCTTATAATATTTGTGTATGAGTTCTTATTAGCAAGATTAACCGTATTAATAGTTTCTGTTAAAGATCCTATCTGGTTCACTTTTACTAATATTGAATTAGCAATCTTCTTGTCAATTCCTTCTTGTAGTCTTAAAACATTTGTAACAAACAAGTCATCACCAACAAGTTGAATTTTATCTCCCATATTATCGGTCATAAGTTTCCATCCATCCCAATCATCTTCAGCCATTCCATCTTCAATAGAAATGATAGGGTACTTTTTAACCCAATCAGCCCAAAAATCGACCATTTGTGCAGGAGTCAATTTGTCTCCGGTAGATTTATGCAAATGATAAACATTTTCTTCAGGAAGATAATACTCGCTAGCTGCTGGATCAAGAGCAATATAGACATCAACTCCCGGAGTATAGCCGGCGTTTTCAATAGCCTTAAGAATCACTTGAATAGCTTCTTCATTCGCTTTTAAATTAGGTGCAAAACCACCTTCATCACCAACATTAGTAGAGTAGCCGCTTTTCTTTAAAACAGCTTTAAGATGGTGAAATATTTCAGCACCCATTTTGATTGCATGACTAAATGATGATGCCCCAACAGGCATTACCATAAATTCCTGAAAATCAACGCTATTGTCTGCGTGTGAGCCTCCGTTTATTATATTCATCATTGGGATTGGCAATGTGTTTGCATTAACTCCTCCAATATATCTGAATAATGGTTGACCGGTTTCTTGGGCAGCCGCATTCGCAACTGCAAGAGATACACCTAAAATAGCATTAGCCCCAAGGTTAGCTTTGTTAGGGGTGCCATCTAACTCAAGCATTGTTTTATCTATCAATCCTTGATTTGTAACATAAAACCCTTTAAGCTCGTTATTTATAATATTGTTAACGTTGTTAACTGCTTTAAGTACACCTTTTCCGAGATAATTATCCTTATCTCCATCTCTAAGTTCAACAGCTTCATGAACACCTGTAGATGCACCTGAAGGAACAGCAGCTCTACCAAGTATTCCATTTTCAGTAATTACATCAACTTCAATAGTTGGATTTCCTCTTGAATCAAGGATTTGTCTGGCGAAAATGTTTATTATCTGACTCATAACCAATAATTTTAAAAAATTTTCAATTAATACTTTCTTTCCATAAACTAAGCAATAAAGGTAAAAATAAAAAAGGATAAAGTACAAAGTACTTTATCCTTTTAAAATATATTATGAAATTGAAAATCAGAAAACTATTCGGATGCCTTTTCTTCTTCGTCTTTCTTCTCTTCAGTTTCTGTTTCTACAGATGCTTCGGTTGCAGATTCAGTTTCAACAACCTGAGTTTCTTCAGCTTTAGGTTCATCTTCGACAATTGCTTCAGGCTCAGTTTTTTCAACAACTTTATCCTTTTTTGCTAGAGCTGCAGCATCATCCTTCTTCTTAGCTTTACCTCTACGAGTTCTCTTTTGTTGAGATTCTTCTGCAGATTTAAGCATATTTAGGTTATAATCAACAAGCTCAATAAAACACATTTCAGCACCGTCGCCTTTACGGAATCCAGTTTTAAGAATTCTAGTATAACCACCTGGTCTATCAGCAATCTTCTGAGATATTTCTCTAAAAAGCTCACTTACAGCATTCTTATTTCCAAGGGAGCTAAATACAGTTCTTCTTGAATGAGTTGAATCAACTTTAGATTTTGTTATTAATGGCTCAACATATACTTTTAGCACTTTCGCTTTGGCAAGAGTTGTGCTAATTCTTTTGTGAATTATAAGCGAGCTGGCCATATTTGCAAGGGTAGCTTGTCTGTGAGATGCTGTTCTACCCAAATGATTAATTTTCTTTCTGTGTCTCATTTTCCTTATTCCTTATCTAATTTGTATTTCGAAAGATTCATTCCAAATGTAAGATTCTTTGATTTGATGAGCTCTTCCAATTCAGTTAATGACTTTTTACCAAAGTTTCTGAATTTCAATAAATCATGCTTATTTAATGAAACTAAATCTGCAAGTGTCTCAACATCAGCAGCTTTTAAGCAATTTAAAGCTCTAACTGATAGATCAAGGTCAACTAATTTAGTTTTAAGCAACTGTCTCATATGTAGTGAAGTCTCGTCAAATTCTTCACTTGCTGATTTTTCTTCAGTGTCAATAGTTATTTTCTCATCAGAGAACAACATGAAGTGATGAATCAAAATTTTCGCTGCCTCTTTCAAAGCTTCTTTTGGAGTAATTGAACCATCCGACTGAATATTCATAATCAACTTTTCATAGTCAGTTTTTTGTTCAACGCGATAATTCTCTACAACGTAATTAACATTCTTAATTGGAGTAAAGATAGAATCTACTGCTATTTGTCCGATAACAGGATTTAACCCTTTATTATCTTCTGCAGAAACATATCCTCTACCATGTTCTATCACAAATTCCATTGTAAGAGTTACGCCAGGTTCTAAACTGCAAATAACAACTTCAGGATTCAACACCTGAAAGTTTGATAAATACGCATTTAGGTCGCCAGCTTTGAAAACATCTTGTCCAGAAATGCTAACAGTTATTTTCTCACTGTTTTCGCCTTCAATTTGCTGTTTAAATCTGATTTGCTTAATATTAAGAACTATTTCTGTAACATCTTCCACTACACCTTTTAGGGTAGAGAATTCGTGTTCAACTCCTTCTATTCTAATAGAAGTAATTGCAAACCCTTCCAGAGAAGAAAGCAAAATTCTTCTTAAAGCGTTTCCAATAGTAATACCATAACCTGGTTCTAATGGTCTGAACTCGAATTTACCGGTTCTGTCATCAGATTCCAGCATGATAACCTTATCGGGTTTTTGAAATGCTAATATTGCCATTTATTTTTGCTTTTGGGTTTATATAAAGCTGTTATATATTATTATTTAGAGTAAAGTTCAACGATTAGTTGTTCTTTAATATTCTCAGGAATAACTTCTCTTTCAGGATAGTTCATAAACCTACCAGTATTATTCTCATTATCCCACTCAATCCATGAAAAATTATTAGATCTTGAAGACAAAGCTTCAGATACAATTTCAAGACTTTTGGATTTTTCTCTTACTCCAATTACATCACCAGGCTTAACTGAATAAGATGGTATATTAACAATATTACCATTAACAGTTATATGTCTGTGACCTACAAGCTGTCTTGCAGCTCTACGAGTAGGAGCAATACCAATTCTAAAAACAACGTTATCTAATCTAGCTTCTAACAGCTGCAATAGAATCTCACCAGTGATGCCTTTTCTTCTATGAGCTTCTTGGAAAAGATTTGAGAATTGTTTTTCAAGTACTCCATATGTACACTTTGCTTTTTGTTTTTCAAGTAGCTGAGTACCATATTCAGACAATTTTCTTCTTTTTTTATTAGCTCCGTGCATTCCCGGAGGATATTTTTTCTTTTCAAACGCTTTATCTGCGCCAAAAATTGGCTCACCAAATTTTCTCGCAATTTTACTTGTTGGACCTGTATATCGTGCCATGTTTTTTTATTTTTTCTTCAATGTAACAAAACTATACTCTTCTTCTTTTTGGAGGTCTACATCCATTATGTGGCAATGGAGTAGTATCCACAATTTCCATAACCTCAATACCTGAGGAATGAATTGTACGAATAGCTGCTTCTCTTCCAGAACCAGGACCTTTAACATAAACTTTAACCTTTCTTAAACCAAGGTCGTAAGCAACTTTTGCAGCATCAGCAGCAGCCATTTGGCTGGCATAAGGAGTGTTCTTCTTAGAGCCTTTAAAGCCCATTTTACCTGCTGAAGCCCAAGATATAACCTCGCCATTATTATTAGCAAGGGTTATGATAATGTTGTTAAAAGATGCAGAGATATGAGCCTGTCCTATAGGTTCTACCTTTACTACTCTTTTTTTCGAACTACGTGAGCCTTTAACTTGTTGTTTTGCCATAATTTTTAATTATTGTTTCTGATCAAGCAGCTTAACTGCTTCAAAAAATTATTTAGTAGCTTTTTTCTTATTAGCAACTGTTTTTCTTTTTCCCTTTCTTGTGCGGGCGTTATTTTTAGTTTTTTGTCCGCGCAATGGTAATCCTGTACGATGACGAATACCCCGGTAACAACCAATATCCATTAATCGTTTAATGTTCATTTGAACTTCAGAACGCAATCCACCTTCTACTTTAAACTCTTCGTTAATTACATTACGAATTGCTGTAATTTCATCATCATTCCAGGTTTCAACTTTTTTATTTAAGTCGACACCGGCTGTTGCTAAAATTTTCCTTGCATTACTTCTGCCAATTCCATAGATATACGTAAGGCTAATTTCGCCTCTTTTGTTTCTTGGGATGTCAATTCCTGCTATACGTGCCATAGTTATTGTTCGTATTTATTGATTTAATGATTATCCCTGACGTTGTTTAAACTTGGGATTCTTTTTGTTAATTACATAAATTTTCCCATTGCGTCTTATAATTTTGCACTCGGGACTTCTTTTCTTAACAGAAACTCTGACTTTCATTTTTCCAGTTTTTGAAATTCGGAATACTTTCTTTATTTGTATCTAAAGGTGATACGTCCTTTAGTTAAGTCATATGGCGACATTTCAATCTTCACTTTATCTCCCGGAAGAATCTTTATATAATGCATTCGCATCTTACCTGAAATATGAGCTGTAATAACATGTCCATTTTCAAGTTCTACGCGAAACAATGCATTACCAAGAGATTCTATCACAGTACCATCTTGTTGTATTGAAGATTGTTTTGCCATAAACTAATTATTGTTGATAATTGTATTATTATTATTAGATTGTAATGCCTCTTCGATGTATTTAAACGTTGATAAAACATCTACTTTGTCTTTTCCGACAGCAATAGTGTGTTCAAAATGTGCAGAAGGTTTTCGGTCAGCAGTTCTGATAGTCCATCCATCTCTGTCTTGAACTATGTTTTTAACGCCTAAATTAATCATAGGCTCAACTGCAATCACAAGGCCTTCTTTTAATTTCAAGCCTTTTCCCTGTTTTCCGTAGTTAGGAACCTCTGGAGCTTCGTGAAGATTTCTACCAACACCATGACCCACAAGTTCGCGAACAACTGAAAACCCCTCTTTTTCAGCATTATACTGAATTGCATATGAAATATCACCCAGAAAGTTACCATCTATAGCCTTTTCAATTCCAATCATAAGGCAATTATGTGTAACCTTTAGCAGCCGCTTGAGTTGTTCGGAAATTTCTCCAACAGCAAATGTAAACGCGGAATCACCATAAAAACCATTTAGTAAAACTCCGCAATCTACTGAAACTATATCCCCATCTCTTAATTCCTTATTTGATGGGATACCGTGAACAACAACATCATTGGGGCTAACACATAAGGTGGCAGGAAATCCCCTGTAACCTTTAAACCCAGGCAATGCTTTGTTATCACGAATAAATGTTTCAGCGATATCATCAAGCTGTTTTGTAGAAATCCCCGGACGAATATTTCGGGCAACTTCAGCCAACGTTTTAGCAACAAGCAAAGAACTATTACGAATTAATTCTATTTCTTCTTTATTCTTATATTCAATCATAACGTCAGGTATTAACCTGCCATACCCATAGCAGATGAAGCCCTGCCCTTTATTCTTCCGGATTTAGTTAATCCATCATAATGTCTCATTAATAAGTGGCTTTCTATCTGTTGCAATGTATCTAGCACAACACCCACCATAATCAACAAAGATGTACCTCCAAAGAATTGAGCAAACTGACCTGTAACACCAAAAATACTAACTAATGCAGGCATAATAGCCACAAATGCTAGGAAGAAAGATCCAGGCAAAGTAATTTTAGACATAACATTGTCAATAAACTCGGCAGTCTTTTTGCCTGGTTTTACGCCAGGAATAAAGCCTCCGTTCTTCTTCATATCTTCAGCCATCTGGCTTGGATTTACAGTAATAGCAGTATAGAAATATGTAAACAGTATGATTAAAACTGCAAATGTGAAATTATACCAAAAACCGGTAAAATTTGAAAAACTCGCAGCTATTCCGCTTAAAGCATCTGAATCAGCGAACCCAACCAAAGTAATAGGAATAAACATAATTGCTTGAGCAAAGATGATAGGCATAACACCCGCTGCATTAACTTTCAAAGGGATATACTGTCTGACACCACCATATTGTTTGTTACCAACAATTCTTTTTGCAAACTGCACAGGAATTCTTCTTGTACCCTGAACAAGCAGTATACATAAAATAATTACCCCTAATAAGACAACAATTTCAAGGAGGAATATAACAAGTCCGCCTCCTTGACCGGTTAGTCTTGCAGCAAATTCTCCAAACAAAGCAAAAGGAAGTTTGGCAATAATACCTACCATAATAATCAGAGAAATTCCATTACCAATACCTTTCTCTGTAATTCTTTCACCTAGCCACATAACAAACATAGTTCCCGCAATCAGAATAATAACTGAAGAGACAACAAAATAAGTTGATGGACCTGCTGATAAAGGATCAAAAGGCGAAATAGCTTCTGGAGGTAAATTACTCACAAGGTTAGCAATATATGCCGGAGCTTGCGCTGCAGTAATTATAACAGTAAGATATCTTGTAATCTGGTTTAATTTCTTTCTTCCACTTTCACCCTCTTTCTGTAGTCGCTGAAAATATGGAACTGCGATACCCATTAGCTGAATAACAATAGATGCACTAATGTATGGCATAATTCCTAATGCAAAAATAGAAGCATTTGAGAAAGCACCACCAGAAAACATATTAAGCAGTCCAAGTAAACCATCTTGAGTTTGAGCTTGCAATTGAGCCAGCTGACCAGGATCAACACCCGGTAAAACAACATAAGATCCCAAACGATAAATTAGAATAATACCAAGTGTATTAATTATTCTAATTCGTAGGTCTTCTATTTTGAAGATGTTCTTGATGGTTTGTATAAAACGTTTCATCTAAAATAATTTTATAATAGTATAACCAATTATTTGTGTATTCTTTATTAACCTAAACTAAATCAAATTAGCTTTTCCACCACTTGCTTCAATAGCTTGCAATGCTGCTTTAGAAAAAGCATGAGCAGTCACTTCCAATTTAGCTGATAATTTTCCTCTGCCTAGAATTTTAACTCTATCATTTTTCGACACAAGTCCATTTTCTAAAAGAACAGCAGGATTAATAATTGCTAACCCTTTCTCTTCATTTAGTTTTTGTAGTATATCTAGATTAACTCCGCTATATTCTATTCTATTTGGATTTTTAAAACCAAACTTAGGAACTCTACGGGTTAGCGACATCTGACCACCTTCAAATCCGGCTTTGCTTTTATAACCACTACGTGATTTTGCACCTTTATGGCCTCTTGTTGAAGTACCACCGTGTCCAGAACCTTCGCCACGTCCAATTCTTTTACGATTCTTTACTGACCCTTTTGCCGGTTTAAGATTACTTAAATCCATTGTTATATTAATTTATAGTTTACCAATACTTTAATTAAATAGCTATTCAGTAGCTTCTTTCTTAGGTTTTGCAACCTTTTTTGCAGGAGCTTTTTCTGATTTTGCTTTAGTTGTTTTTGCAGCAGGTTTTTTAGCTTTTGGTTCTGCTTTAATTTTTGCATCTTTAACTACAGTTTCTTTAACTACTGCGGCTTTAGGTGCTTCTTTTTTTACAACCTGTTTTTTAGGAACATCTTGAGTAGCTTCTTCGACTCTGACAAGGTGTTTAACCTTTTGAATCATCCCTAAAATAGCAGGGTTAGTTTCAAGAATATTACTACTGTTCATTTTCCTCAAACCAAGAGCTTCCAATGTTCTCTTTTGATTTTTGGGTTGTTTTATATGGCTCTTTATTTTTGTTACCTTAACTTTTGTCATCACAAAAAATATTATTGGATTTCTAATTTATTAAAGGGTATTTAGCCCTAATTATGAATCATAAGTATAATATATACAGATATACAGAATACCAGATTCAGCTATTACTATCCGTTAAAAACTTTATCAACAGAAACACCTCTTTGTTGTGCAACTGTAATAGGGTCTCTTAATTTAACAAGAGCGTCTACAGTAGCTTTAACTACACTATGAGGGTTTGAAGATCCTTTGGATTTAGCTAAAACATCTGTAATTCCAACACTTTCAAGAACTGCACGCATTGCTCCACCAGCAATAACGCCTGTACCATGAGCAGCAGGTTTGATTAAAACAAGAGCACCACTATACTTACCGATCTGTTCATGAGGAATTGTTCCTTTATGAATAGGGACTTTGATAAGATGCTTCTTAGCGTCATCAATACCTTTACTAATAGCGGTAGTAACTTCTTTGGCTTTTCCAAGTCCGTAACCAACAACACCATTTTCATTTCCAACAACTACAATAGCAGAGAAACTGAATGTTCTACCACCTTTTGTAACTTTGGTTACTCTTTGAATGCTTACCAAACGATCTTTGAATTCAATTTCGCTTGATTTAACTTTCTTAATATTCACGTTTGCCATAATCCTAGAATTTTAAACCTCCTTCTCTGGCACCTTCAGCCAAAGATTTTATTCTACCATGATATAAATAACCATTGCGATCAAAGATCACTTGTTCAACACCTTTTTGCTTAGCTTTCTCCGCAATTAATTTTCCTACTTGCTTAGCTATTTCAGATTTTACAGCTGGTGTTTCACTCACTTCTTTAGACACTGATGATGCAGAAGCTATAGTTACGCCTTCATTATCATCAATAATTTGGGCATAAATTTGTTTATTGCTTCTAAAAACAGTCAATCTTGGTCTTTCTTGAGTGCCAAATATTTTTTTCCTAATACGGAACTTTATTTTTGTTCTTCTATCAAGCTTTTTTGTTGCCATTTCCTTGTACTTATAAGGATTAATTAAATAAACTACTTAGCTGAAGCTGATTTACCAGCTTTTCTGCGAATAACTTCATTCTGGAATCTAACACCTTTACCTTTATATGGTTCAGGTTTACGCATACCGCGTATTTTAGCAGCTACTTGTCCAATAAGCTGTTTGTCGTAAGATTCAAGTATGATTAACGGGTTCTTACCTCTTTCTGTAATTGTTTCAACTTTAACTTCCTGAGGAAGTTCGAAGAAAACATTATGAGAGAACCCAAGTGATAGTTCTAACAATTGTCCAACGTTAGAAGCTTTATAACCAACACCTACTAATTCCTGAACAATTTTATATCCCTCAGAAACACCAACAATCATATTACTTATCAAAGCTCTGTAAAGGCCATGAAGCGCTTTATGATGTTTTTGATCACTAGGGCGTTGAACAAAAAGAGTATTTTCTTCTTGTTTTATAGTAATTTCCGGATTAATTCTTTGGCTTAATTCTCCTTTAGGTCCTTTTACAATAATAGTATTCTCGTTATTAACTGTAATAGAAACTCCTGAAGGAATAGTAATCGGTAATTTTCCTATTCTTGACATTTTACCCTCCTTTTTAACTTACGAAACAAATAACTTCCCCACCAACACCAAGTGTACGTGCTTCCTTATCTGTAAGTAATCCTTTAGATGTACTAATAATAGCTATACCAAGACCATTAAGAACTCTTGGAATTGCAGCACTGTCACAATACTTCCTAAGACCAGGTTTGCTAACACGTTTCAGCTCACTAATTGCAGGCAGTTTTGTAGTAGGATGATATTTCAAGGCAATTTTTATTATGCCAGGAATTTTATCATCTTCGAATTTATAATTCAGAATGTATCCTTTGTCAAAAAGGATTTTAGTCATCTCTTTTTTGAGATTCGATGCAGGAATTTCAACAATCCTATGATTGGCCTTCACGGCATTCCTTATTCTATTAAGGTAATCTGCAATTGGATCCGTTATCATTTTTTTTAATATAAATTATTCAACAAATTATTATTACCAGCTAGCTTTTGTAACTCCGGGGATAAGACCTTGATTGGCCATTTCTCTAAAGTTGATACGAGAAATACCAAATTGTCTCATGTATCCTTTTGGTCTTCCTGTGAGTTTGCAGCGATTGTGCAATCTAACCGGAGAAGAGTTCTTTGGTAGCTTTTGCAAAGCTACATAATCACCTTTTGCTTTAAGTTCAGCGCGTTTTGCGGCATACTTAGCTACAAGTTTAGCTCTTTTTCTTTCTCTTGCTTTTATTGATTCTTTTGCCATTTATCTTTGTTATTTAATGACGTTTTTAAATGGGATTCCGAATGCTTTAAGAAGTCCGAATGCTTCTTTATCGGTATTGGCAGTAGTCACAAAAGTGATATCCATGCCCATAATTTTATTAATCTTATCAATATTAATTTCAGGGAAAATGATTTGTTCAGAAACTCCTAACGAGAAATTTCCTTTACCATCAAATCCTTTTTCATTAATACCTTTAAAGTCGCGAATCCTAGGCAGAGATATAGCTATAAGCCTGTCAAGGAATTCATACATTTTGTCACCACGAAGAGTTACTCTAACTCCAATTGGCATACCTTTACGAAGTTTAAAATTAGAAATATCCTTTTTAGATTTTGTCTGAACGGCTCTTTGGCCTGAAACAAGAGACATTTCTTCGACAGCTGTATCGATAATTTTCTTATCAGCAATTGCCGAGCCTACGCCTTGATTAAGACAAATCTTGGTTAATTTAGGAACTTCCATACTACTCTTGTAGTTGAATTCCTTAGTTAATGAAGGAATTATTTCCTTTTCGTATTTAGTTTTAAGTCTTGGTATATATTTCATTATTTGATTACCTCCCCTGACTTTTTAGAATAACGAACTAAGTTGTTTTTATCATCCAATTTTTTCCCAGTGCGAGTAGCATTTCCTTTAGCATCAATAACCATAAGGTTAGAGATATGAATTCCTGCTTCTTGCTTAACAATGCCACCCTGTGGGTTAGCTGCATTTGGCTTAGTGTGTTTAGACACAAGGTTTAAGCCTTCTACGATCGCTCTGCTTTTAACTCTGTCGATCCTAAGTACCTTACCTTGGCGTCCTTTCTCATTACCGGCTATTACTTTTACAGTGTCGCCTTTTTTTATGTGTAACTTAGATTGCATAATTTCAAATATTTTCCAAATTATAGCACTTCAGGTGCTAAAGAAACGATCTTCATATATTGCTTTTCGCGTAATTCTCTGGCAACAGGGCCAAAGATACGAGTACCTCTGATTTCATCAGTGGCAGATAGCAGCACAACTGCGTTATCATCGAAACAGATATAAGATCCGTCTGGACGACGCAAGTGCTTTTTAGTCCTAACAACAACGGCTTTAGAGACTGTTCCTTTCTTTACGTTACCTCCCGGTATCGCATCCTTAACGGTAACAATTATTTTGTCACCAATGCTGGCATATCTTCTTCTGGTGCCACCTAGCACTCTGATGCAGAGTACTTCTTTTGCACCACTATTGTCAGCAACTGCGAGTCTTGATTCTTGTTGTATCATAATTATTTAGCTCTTTCAATAATTTCGACTAATCTCCAACACTTATTGCGGCTTAAAGGCCTTGTTTCCATAATGCGAACTTTATCTCCAGCATTACAGTCGTTGTTTTCATCATGTGCCATAAACTTGGAATATTTTTTAACGAATTTTCCGTATTTAGGATGTCTCACGCGACGCATAACCTGAACGACAATGGACTTTTGCATTTTATTACTCACAACTAATCCTATTCTTTCTTTTCTGCGAGTTCTGGTTTCCATATTAATTTACTTTCAGTTTTTTAATTTCTTGAATTTCTCTCGTCCGGAGCTCGGTATTAATTCTAGCAACTATCTTACGATATGCTTGAATTTTCACAGGATTCTCAAGAGGAGAAACAGCATGATTAAGTTTTAACTTTTGCAGTTGTTTCTTTTCCTCTGCCAATCTTTCACGGAGTTCACCGGTTGACATTTCACGAATTACCTTTGGTTTCATGTGTTTTTAATTACATTAATTATTCACATGTAATGTTCTAAAATTTAATTTATTTTGATAAAAAAACTAAAGAACATTTCATTTACTTATTTTAATTCAACATTCCGCAATCAAGCGGTATTGAGGGTTTTTTGAATTTATTCGCAGGTAACGGCCACGTGATTTTATCAATTTCCCTCCAAAAAGGCTGCAAAGATACAAAAATTATTTAGAATAAAAAATCTTATTCTTCAACATAATCCCTTCTAACAACAAATTTTGTTGCAATGGGTAATTTTTGCGCGCCTAATCTCATAGCTTCCTTTGCCACTTCGTTAGAGACACCATCTGCTTCGAACAGAATACGACCCGGGCAAACTCTTGCCACGAATAATTCAGGAGCACCTTTACCTTTACCCATACGAACTTCAGCGGGTTTTTTAGTAATAGGTTTATCCGGAAATATTCTAATCCACAACTGTCCTTCACGTTTCATGTGACGAGTTATGGCCTGACGTGCAGCTTCAAGCTGTCTACCTGTAATCCAACAGGTTTCAATAGACTTAATTCCAAAAGAACCGAATGCAAGTTCAGCACCACGTTTGGTATTGCCTTTCATTCTGCCTTTTTGCTGCTTTCTGAATTTTGTTTTCTTAGGTTGTAACATTTTATTAAAATATTTCTCTATTAATACAAACTAAACATTATTGTTTTCTACGGCCTTTAAATCTATCGCCTCTTTCTCCTCTTTCGTTTCTATCGCCTCTTTCACCTCTCTCGCCTCTTTGTCCAGAGCCACCAATACCTCTGTTTGGTTTTGTTGTTTCAGTGATAAAAGGAGTAAGATCTCTTTTTCCATAAACTTCACCATTGCAGATCCAAACCTTAACACCAAGGCGACCGTATGTAGTGTGAGCTTCTGCTCTAGCATAGTCGATATCTGCTCTTAAAGTATGCAGAGGAACACGACCTTCTTTATATGTTTCGCTTCTAGCCATTTCAGCACCACCAAGACGACCTGATACGGTAATTTTTATACCTTCAGCGCCTAGTCTAATAGTAGATGCAATAGCTGTTTTCACTGCTCTTCTGAAAGAAATTCTACCTTCAATTTGGCGAGCAACGGTATTAGCAACTAGAGTAGCGTCTAATTCGGGTCTTTTAATTTCGGAGATATTGATTTGAACTTCTTTTTGAGTTACTTTTTTCAATTCTTCCTTAATTTTATCAACTTCCTGACCACCTTTCCCGATAATTATACCTGGGCGAGCAGTGTTAATTGTAACAGTAATAAGCTTCAAGGTTCTTTCGATAATAATTTTAGAAACTCCAGCTTTAGCCAAACGGGCGTTCAGATACTTTCTGATTTTATCGTCTTCTACTAATTTGGCTGAGTAATCGTTACCGCCAAACCAATTGGAATCCCATCCTTTGATAATCCCTAACCTAAGGCCTATTGGATTAGTTTTTTGTCCCATTTAATATTTTTTTTATTGGTTTTCAATTTTACTGTCAACATAAATAGTAACATGGTTTGATCTTTTTCTGATCCTATGACCACGTCCTTGCGGAGCTGGGCGTAAACGTTTCAACATCCTTCCACTGTCAACATTAATTGACTTCACGAAAAGATTGCTGTCTTCCAAACGAGCACCTTCGTTTTTTGCCTGCCAGTTGTTAATTGCAGAAAGCAATAATTTTTCTAATCTTTCTGCTGCTTCTTTTTTGGTAAACTTTAGAATACCGAGGGCTCTATTTACTTCTTTACCCCTAATCAGATCAGCGACGAGTCGCATTTTTCTGGGTGAAGTGGGGCAATTGCACAATCTGGCGAAGTATTGAGTTTTTTTCTCTTCCTTTAATTTTTCAGCCCTTAAATGTTTTCTTAATCCCATGATCCAGTTAATTTTTATTTTTTAGCTTTATCTTTTTTACCAGCATGGCCACGAAAAATACGTGTTGGAGCAAATTCTCCAAGTTTGTGACCGACCATATTTTCAGTTACATACACAGGAATAAATTTATTTCCATTGTGCACTGCGATAGTTAAACCCACAAAATCAGGAGAAATCATAGAAGCTCTTGACCATGTTTTAATAACCGATTTTTTTGGGTTACTAGCCATTTGAAACACTCTTTGTTCAAGTTTATAGTGTATATATGGTCCTTTTTTTAATGAACGACTCATTTTAATGAATTTTTTCCGTTAATAATTATTTCTTCCTTTTTTCAACAATCAGTCTATTAGACTCTTTTGTTTTGCTACGGGTTTTGTATCCTTTAGCAGGAATACCTTTTCTGCTGCGAGGGTGTCCACCGCTTGCACGGCCTTCTCCACCACCCATTGGGTGATCAACAGGGTTCATAGCAACTCCTCTAGTACGAGGTCTACGTCCAAACCATCTGCTTCTACCTGCTTTACCAGACACTTCGTGCATATGATCAGGATTAGAGATGCTTCCAATAGTAGCTTTGCAAGTAACCAAAACCATTCTTGATTCTCCAGAAGGAAGTTGCAAAATTGCATATTTACCATCACGGGAAGTTAGCTGAGCATAAGAACCTGCTGAGCGAGCTATTTTTGCACCTTGGCCTGGTCTAATTTCAACATTATGAATTACACTACCTAGTGGTACATTTTTAAGGAACATTGTATTCCCAATATTAGGAGTAGCCTCATCACCAGACATAACAGTTTGACCAACTTTTAATCCGTGAGGAGCAATAATATATCTTTTTTCGCCATCTGCATAAACAACAAGCGCTATTCTAGCACTGCGATTAGGATCATACTCAATGGTAGAAACCGTTGCTGGTATACCATCTTTTTCGCGTTTAAAATCAACTAAACGGAATTTACGTTTATGACCTCCACCGATATAACGGCATGTCATTTTACCTCTATGATTCCTGCCTCCTGATCTGTTTTTCCCAACCACTAAGCTTTTTTCCGGTGTTGAGGCAGTTATTTCGTCAAAAGCGCTAATAAGTTTAAAGCGTTGACCTGGGGTGGTTGGTTTAAATTTTCTTAAAGCCATTTATTCAATCTTAAATGTTGCTGTAAAAATCAATCGTTTGACCATCAGCTACCTGTACGATAGCCTTTTTGAAACTATTTTTCCTACCGGAGATATATCCGGTTTTAGTATACCTTACCTTAAGTTTTCCAAGGTAGTTCATTGTATTCACGTCTTCTACTGTAACGCCATACATTTCCTCGACAGCTTTTTTAATCTGTGTCTTGCTCGCTCTTTTATCAACAACAAAGCCAAATCTATTCGGAAATTTTTCCGTAGCAGCTGTCATTTTTTCTGTTATAAGAGGCTTAATTAAAACGTTCATTTTTATACCTGTTTAAAGCTGTTCTATTTCCAGCTAAATCAATAATTATTTCAACAACGTATTTTCAATTTTTTCAATTGAGCTTTCTACCAAAAGGATTCTTTGTGCATCAAGAATCTGATAAGTATTCAGATCACTAGCAAGAACAACAGAAGTTTTGGGAAGATTCCTTGCTGAAAGTATAATATTACGGTCAACATCGGGAATCACAAGCAAAGATTTTTTATCCGACAAGCTAAGATTATTTAGCATACTAATATACTGTTTAGTTTTAGGTTGTTCGAAAGAGAAATCTTCAATAATCATTAGGTTATTTTCTTTAACTTTATAAGTAAGTGCAGATTTTCTAGCTAGTATCTTAACTTTTTTATTAAGTTTAAAAGAATAATCCCTTGGTTTTGGTCCAAAAATACGACCACCACCTCTTAGAGTAGGAGCTTTAATATCGCCTATACGTGCTCCACCGGTACCTTTTTGTCTACGAAGCTTACGAGTACTACCAGCAACTTCGTTTCTTTCTTTAGATTTGTGTGTACCTTGTCTTTTGTTAGCCAGATACTGTTTTACATCAAGATAAATAACATGATCATTTGGTTCAATCCCAAAAATCTCATCATTTAAGTTAACAGTTTTGGCTGTTTTTTTTCCATCAATATTATAAACTGCTAGCTCCATCTTTCAAGTATTAAATATGAACCATTAGGACCAGGAACAGATCCTTTTACAATAACAATATTCTTTTCGGGAATAAGTTTCATGACCTGTAAGTTGATCATTTTCACTCTGTTTCCACCCATACGGCCTGCCATACGCATACCTTTAAAAACCCTAGAGGGGTAAGAAGACGCACCCAAAGAACCCGGAGCTCTAAGACGGTTATGCTGACCGTGAGTAGCTTGACCCACACCACTAAAACCATGTCTTTTAACAACACCCTGGAAGCCTTTTCCTTTAGAGGTACCTACCACATCGATAAATTCACCTTCTATGAATACATCACAGGTAAGAGTATCTCCAAATTTCTTCTGATGACCCGGTTCAAAGCGGGTAAATTCGGCGACCATTTTCTTAGGAGTAGTTTTTGCTTTTGCAAAATGACCAAGAAGAGCTTTAGAAGTATGCTTTTCTTTTTTGTCATCGAAAGCAAGTTGGATAGCATCATATCCATCTATCTCCTTCGTTCTTATCTGCGTAACAACACAAGGACCAGCCTCAATTACAGTGCATGGGACATTTTTCCCAGAGGCATCAAATACGCTGGTCATTCCAATTTTTTTTCCAATTAATCCTGACATTTTTCTCAGTATTTTTCTTTACGCAATAGTGAAATAATAAAATAATTAAACTTTAATTTCAACCTCTACACCACTTGGTAGCTCTAATTTCATTAAAGCATCCACAGTTTTCGAGGATGAAGAATAAATATCTAAAAGACGTTTGTAGCTGCAAACCTGGAATTGCTCCCTTGATTTTTTGTTTACAAACGTTGATCTTAGCACAGTAAAAATCTTTTTATTGGTTGGCAATGGGATAGGACCATTCACAACAGCACCTGTAGATTTAACAGTTTTAACAATCTTCTCAGCTGATTTATCAACCAGATTGTAATCGTAAGATTTTAATTTAATTCTAATTCTTTGACTCACGGTTGTTTTTTTTTAAGAACGTTAATATGCTTTAATTCCATTTATTTTCAGAATAACATCATCTGCAATATTTTTAGGAGCGGGCTCAAAATGAGAAAACTCCAAAGTAGAAGTTGCGCGTCCTGAAGATAAAGTTCTAAGAGATGTAACATAACCAAATGTTTCACTTAAAGGGACTTTAGCTTTTATGACCTGAAGATTAGCTCTAGAAGAAATTCCTTCTAGCTGTCCTCTTCTACGGTTAATATCACCAGATATATCACCAACATAACTGTCTGGTGTAACAACTTCCAATTTCATTATAGGTTCAAGCAAAATTGGTTTTGCTTTTTTCATAGCATTTTTGAATGCAATTTTGGCAGCAAGTTCAAAAGAAAGAGAATCAGAATCAACTGTATGGTAAGAACCATCTAGTAATCTAATTTTCAAACTATCAACTGCATAACCTGCAAGAACTCCATTTTGCATTGCTGTTTTAAAACCAAATTCTACAGCAGACACAAATTCTTTGGGGATATTTCCACCTCTAACTTCATTAATAAATTGAAGACCTGTTTTATCTTCATCTGCAGGCGCCATTTCAAAAATGATATCAGCAAATTTTCCTCTTCCGCCCGATTGCTTTTTATAAACTTCTCTATGTTCAACAACAGCTGTGATAGCTTCTTTGTATGCAACCTGAGGTTGTCCTTGATTACATTCAACGTTGAACTCTCTTTTTAATCTATCTACAAGAATTTCCAGATGCAATTCGCCCATACCACTTATAATAGTTTGGCCTGAATCCGGATCTGTTCTAACTTTAAAAGTTGGATCTTCTTCAACTAATTTGCTAAGCGCTATTGAAAGCTTGTCTATATCAGCCTGAGTTTTAGGTTCAACTGCAATACTAATAACAGGTTCTGGGAAAGTCATTGTTTCAAGAACAATTGGTTTACTTTCCAGGCATAAAGTATCTCCGGTATGAATTACTTTAAAGCCCACGGCTGCACCAATATCACCAGCCTCTATAAATTCGATAGGGATTTGTTTGTTTGCATGCATCTGAAGGATTCGAGAAATTCTTTCTTTCTTTCCTGTAGATGCATTTAATATATATGATCCAGACTCTAATCTACCGCTGTAAACTCTGAAAAATGCTAGTTTACCAACATAAGGATCTGTTGCAATTTTGAATGCCAAGGCGCTAAAAGGCTCTTGTACGTCTGGGTGCCTTATCTCTTCTTTTCCAGTTCTTGGATTGATCCCTGTTACTGCAGTAATATCAATTGGAGATGGCAGGAATCTGCAAACGGCGTCGAGTAAAAGCTGCACACCTTTATTTTTGAAAGAAGAACCACAAAGAACAGGAGTAATTTTTAGAGAGATTGTAGCTTCTCTAATAATGCTAATCATTTCCTCTTCTGAAATATTATTAGGATCTTCCATGAACTTTTCCAGCATTTCTTCGCTTTCTTCGGCGCAACCTTCTATAAGATTCATCCTATATTCCTGAACAGTTTCTATCATATCATCAGGAATTGGAATTTCGACAAAAACATTACCAAGTGATTGTTCTTCCCAGATGTATGCTTTTCCGGTAATAAGATCAACAAGACCGCTAAAAGTATCTTCGCTACCTATTGGCAGCTGAAGAGGCACCGGATTCATTCCAAGTCTGTGTTTGATTTCCGAAACAACAGAGAAGAAGTCTGCTCCAGCGCGATCCATTTTATTAACATAACTGATGCGAGGCACCATATATTTGTCGGCTTGTCTCCAAACAGTTTCTGACTGTGGTTCTACGCCTCCCACTGCACAAAAAAGAGCAATAGCTCCATCGAGTACTCTAAGAGACCTTTCCACTTCAACGGTGAAATCAACGTGTCCAGGAGTATCAATGATATTAATTTTATATTGAACGTCTTTATATTTCCAAAAAGTTGTAGTAGCAGCAGAGGTAATTGTAATTCCTCTTTCTTGCTCCTGCGCCATCCAGTCCATGGTAGCGGTGCCATCATGCACCTCTCCCAGCCGGTGATTTACACCGGTATAGAACAATACTCTCTCAGTAGTTGTAGTTTTACCTGCATCTATGTGAGCCATAATGCCTATATTCCTGGTATGTTTTAAATTTTTGGACATTTAAATTTATCGATGTTAGAATCTAAAATGAGAGAATGCTTTGTTTGCTTCTGCCATACGATGTGTATCTTCTTTTCTTTTATATGCAGCTCCTTCTTCTTTATAAGCAGCTACAATCTCACCGGCAAGTTTGTTGGCCATTCCTTTATCATTGCGTTTGCGAGCAAATTTGATAAGGTTTTTCATACCAACAGACATTTTTCTTTCCGGTCTGATTTCAGATGGGATTTGGAAAGTAGCTCCACCGATACGTCTACTTCTTACCTCAACAGCAGGAGTAACGTTGGCAAGTGCTTTTTTCCATACTTCCAGTCCGTCTTCTTTTGTTTTCTGAGAAACAATTTCTACTGCATCGTAGAAAATGTCGAAAGCAGTAGTTTTCTTACCGCTAAACATCAGGTTATTAACAAACATTGTTACTAGCTGATCATTAAATTTAGGATCAGGCAGTATAATTCTCTTTTTTGGTTTTGACTTTCTCATTTATACGGATATTAAATCTAATTACACGACTATGATTTTACTTTTGGTCTTTTTGTTCCGTATTTAGACCTTCTTTGTTTACGACCATCAACACCACTTGTATCTAAAGCACCGCGGATGATATGATATCTTACACCTGGAAGGTCTTTAACTCTGCCTCCACGGATAAGCACAATAGAGTGCTCTTGTAGGTTGTGACCTTCGCCCGGGATGTAGGAGTTAACTTCTTTACCGTTAGTAAGCCTAACTCTTGCAACTTTACGCATAGCTGAGTTTGGCTTCTTGGGAGTTGTTGTGTATACTCTAACACAAACTCCACGACGCTGTGGGCATGAATCTAAAGCGGGCGACTTACTTTTATAAGTTACCTGTTTTCTTCCTTTTCTTACCAATTGTTGTATTGTTGGCATATTCTAATGTAATTTTATATAAAACTCGTTATTTATTAAGTACTTAATCAATTTTATGCACATTTTAGGGAGTGCAAAGGTAAGGGTTATTTTCAGAATTCCAATAGTGAATTTGATTTTTTTTGACCCAACCTAAAAATAATTTCCGAAACAGCATTAAATACATACTGCTTCTAGGAAAATTTATTACCAAACTGCCTGATTTTCAAAACTGAATATACAGAATTTTGGGGGCACAAAGATATTAAAATAATTTAGAAAGCTAAGAATAAAATAATCAAGATAAAAAAAAGAAAAATTAATTATCAAATAATACGATTTGCCATAAGCCCTGACAAAACCCCCTCTTTTAATGCGAAATTTGAAAAAACCAACTCATTAATATTATATTGATTTCTTACAAATTCGATAAATAACACGGCAAGCACAATTGTATCTATTCTCATGGGGATAAGTCCTTTAATTCTTTTTCTATCTAATTCGGAAGAGCTTATCAATTTGTTATAAACCATTAAAAAATCATTATTCAATATGGAGACAGACTTTATATTATCATCCGGGTCGACATTATATAATTCTTTGCAAATAATTGAATAAACAGATTCAAATGATCCTGAACTTCCAACAAGTTTATTGACATTATATTGACTAACAATATTAGATAAAGAATCCAATTCTGTTTTCAAGAAATTGTTTATTGCAATAATATTTTCCGGAGTAATGGGGTTTTGGGGTTGGAATTTCTGTAAAATTCTTGCTACACCGAGATCAAAACTTTTTTTAAAAATTATATTATTGTTTTCAGCAAGAATAAACTCAGTACTTCCACCACCAATATCCATAATCAAAATGGGCTCAAGAATATTTTTCAATGCAAGAGCTACGCCATTATATATATAGTATGCTTCTTTGTCGCCATCAATTACTTTAATAGATACTCCTGTTTTATTATAAACAGCCTCAACAAACTCTTTTCCATTCTCTGCACTTCTAACTGCAGATGTCGCATAAGCTAATATTTCATTTGGATTAAATGAGTTGGCAACCTGGGTTAGTTCATAAAATGCTGATATACCTCTTTGAAAAGCTTCAGGTGAAATTTGATTATTAAGAATTGTGTTCTGTCCAAGCTTCACATTCTTCATTAATCGTTTTAAAATTTTATAATTTCCTGAGTTATCATATTCTGCGATGAGAAGATGAAAAGTATTAGTACCACAATCAATAATAGCTGCTATCATCTTTATTTATAAAGTTTTAAATCAAAACAGGTATCTGCTTGGCATTTCCTATACTCAGGAAAAGTGAATCAAGAAATTAACCTTTAAATTTAATCCATTTCCAGATTTCCTTATAACTGACTTTCTTCCCATACATAAGAATACCTGTTCTATATATTTTAGATGCGAGCCAAGTTGTTCCTACAAAGCCCAATACCAATAATGCCATTGACAGATAGACTTGAGCCATTGGAACACCAAAAGGAATTCTTAGCATCATAATTATGGGGGATGTGAATGGAATCATTGACAGCCAAACTGCTACAGGCCCCGATGGATTGTTAGCGACCATCTGAGCCATAACTATTGCAAAGATGAGAGGCACAGTAATCGGGAGCATAAACTGCTGAGTATCTGCTTCATTGTCGACAGCAGCACCAATGGCTGCAAACAGGGAAGCATAAAGTAAATAACCGGCTAGGAAGAAGAAAATAAAAGAACCAATCATTACGGGCAAATTAATTGAGCTTAAAGCATCCATAATTTGACCTGCAGGCGAATTATACTGCATAACAATTTCCGTTCTTTCCTTTAGTACCTCAGGATTGTATGCATCATCTGCCGATATATATACTTGTTCAACCGGAGTATATTTAAATTGTTCGGGAAAAGCTGTCTGAACAGCAGTTACAATTATTAGCGTCAAGAAGATCCATATCAAGAATTGAGTGAGTCCGACCAAAGCTACGCCAATAATCTTACCCATCATAAGCTGGAATGGCTTAACTGAAGAAATAATAACTTCAACAATTCTATTTGTTTTTTCTTCCATTACACCTCTCATTACTTGAGAACCAAAAAGAAAAATAAAAAAATATATTAGTATTCCACTAAAAATTCCAAGGACCATTCTTAGCTCTGGATAATCTGTTTTTTCCAGACCATCTTTCGTAAGTCTGACAGTCATAATATTTATGCTAGTTTTTATTTTCTGCAAAACATCTTCATCAATACCTTCCTTAGCAAGTTTTAGACTTTCAAAATCAAGTTTTAGTTGATTTTCGATATTAAGTTTAGCATTCAGGTTTACTGATTTCTCACTAAACATTCTCAAACCACTTGGAGCTTCAAAAGCAAATTTCGGGATATGAAGAATGGCGTCATAATTACCTTTTTTATGAAGTTCAATTGCAGCCTCAATGTCAAGATTTAGTTGAGAAAATTCAACATTATTAGTATTTTTCAATCTTTCAAAAAAGAAATCAGAATCATCAACAACGCCTACCTGATAAACACTGTCAGACATTTTTGCAATAAAGACAGGACCAATCATTAATGCTGCCATTAACAAAGGACCTAGAATTGTCATAATAACAAAACTACGCTTCCTCACTCTGGTTAGATATTCTCTCTTTATAATAATTGCTATTTTATTCATCTCTGCTTTTTTAGATCTGATTATTCTGATAATTATTTTTGTTATTAACTTCATCAGGATATTTTCCCGTAACATTTTTAATAAAAATGTCATTCATGCTAGGCAGAACTTCCTGAAACGAAATAACTCTTCCGGCCTCCATAATACTTTTAAGCAGGTTGTTTGATGGATCTCCGTCAGGCTTTCTAATTCTATATTTATAGAGATTTTCTGATTTACCTTCAAGAGAAACATTATATTGGCTCCCTAGCATGCTCTCAAGAGGTTTTTTAACATCTTCTAATTCGACACAATAAATACCAAGCGAATGAGATTTCCTGATTTCTTTAACATTTCCCTCCAGAATTATTCGAGATTTATTAATAAGAGTGATATCATCACAAATTTCCTCAACAGAGCTCATATTATGAGTCGAGAAAATTATTGTAGCACCGTTATTTCTAAGGTTAAGAATTTCTTCTTTCAGGAGGTTGACGTTAATAGGGTCGAAACCAGAGAAAGGCTCGTCGAAGATAAGAAGTTTGGGTTGGTGTAGAATAGTTATTATAAATTGCATTTTCTGGGCCATACCCTTTGAAAGCTCTTCCACTTTTTTGTCCCACCAAGGCAGGAGGTCAAATTTCTCGAACCATACTTTAAGCTTCTTTTTTGCATCATGCTTATTAACATTTTTAAGCTGAGCAAGATATAACGCCTGTTCGCCAATTTTCATTTTTTTATACAACCCTCTTTCTTCGGGAAGATAGCCAATAAAATGCACATGTTCAGGTTTAAGTTTTTCACCATCGAAAAACAATTTGCCTTCATCTGGTCCTATAATTTGATTAATAATCCTAATGAGGGTTGTTTTACCAGCTCCGTTTGGTCCCAATAATCCATATACAGATTGTTTAGGCACTGAAATACTAACATTGTCCAGAGCTTTGTGGCCAGTATAGTTTTTTGTAATATTCTCAGCTTTAAAAATATATTCCATAAAGTATTAGTTAAAATGTTCTCTCATTTTTTCAAAGAAGCTTTTCTCTGATTTTTTGGGATTAGGTTTGAAGTTTGGAGATTTTGCAAGATTTGACAACATTGTCTTTTCTTCTTTAGAAAAGCTTTGCGGTGTCCAAACATTAATACTCACAAGAAGGTCACCCCTTCCATATGAATTAATTGAAGGCAGACCTTTTCCTTTTAGTCTTAATACTTTTCCAGATTGAGTTCCTGGTTCAATTTTTATTCTGGCTTTACCTTCTAGGGTTGGGATATCAACGCTCGTTCCCAATACTGCATCCGGGAACGAGATATAATGTTCAAACAGCAGATTATTGCCGTCTCTAATAAGGTCTTCGTGTTTTTGTTCTTCAACAAGGATAATAAGATCGCCGGGCACGCCACCTCTAGCAGCGGCATTACCTTTTCCACTGAGAGAAAGTTGCATTCCTTCGGCCACACCTGCAGGAATGTTTATACTAATTACTTCTTCATCCTTAACTATACCATTGCCAAAGCAAGTGTTACATTTATCTGTAATGATTTGGCCTTCTCCACCACAAGCAGGACATGTAGTGGTAGACTGCATTTGCCCAAGAAAGGTATTTGTAACTCTTGTAACATGTCCTGACCCATTGCAAGTTGAGCAAGTTTTGAATGAGCTTCCTCCTTTAGCACCTGTTCCACTACATTCCTTGCAAGAAATAAATTTATTAACTTTTACTTTCTTTTCAACGCCGTTGAGGATTTCCTCAAGAGTTAGTTTTACCTTAATACGAAGATTTGATCCTCTATTAACTCTTCTAGATGAACGACCTGACCTTCCGAATCCACCAAAGCCACCAAAAGCACTTCCAAATATATCTCCAAATTGGCTGAATATATCTTCCATAGACATACCACCGCTATATCCGCCGCCACCGAAGTTATTTCCTAATCCGGCATGCCCATATTGATCGTATCTGGACTTTTTGTCAGGATTGCTAAGCACTTCATATGCTTCAGCTGCTTCCTTAAACTTTTCTTCAGAAGTAGCATCATTAGGATTTTTATCAGGGTGATATTGCAACGCTTTTTTTCTATAAGCCTTCTTTATTTCCTCTGCATTGGCATTTTTTGAAACACCCAAAACTTCATAATAATCTCTTTTTGCCATTTAACAAACCTTTTTAATTAGCTACAACTACTTTTGCGAATCTCAGAACTTTACCATGCAGAAGATATCCTTTTTCCACCTCTTCAATCACTTTGCCTTTTTCCTCATCAGATTTAGCAGGAACGTTTGAAATAGCCTCATGAAAATCAGTATTAAAATCTTCTCCAACAGTAGGAATTACTTCTACTCCCTTTTGGGTTAGGATACTTTTAAATTTTGAATATATTAAAAAAATACCTTCAGCATATGATTCTTCATCTTTTGTATCGTCTGCCATTTCGCATGCTCTGCCAAGGTCATCGAACACAGGTAGCAATGCTGCAAGTATGTCAGAAGATGCCATTTTAGAATATTCAATTTTTTCTTTCAGCGTTCTTTTTCTATAATTATCAAACTCGGAAAATAACCTTAAGTACTTATCATTTAGTTCATTTAATTTTAAATTAAGATCTTCACCCTTTTTGTCATCTTGATTATCAGAAACAGACGATTTGTCGTTATCGGTTCCAAAAGATTGGTCTTGCATTTCCTGTTCCTTATTTTCGTTCATTATGTCTTTTTCTTCAGATTTCTTAGTCATATCAAATGCACGTATTTAATGTTAAATAAAATTTAGCAAAAACTGTCATTTTGCTATCAAAGGTTTTGCCAATTCTAAAAAGCAGTCAATTTGTCAGCCAATATTAACTCTTTTTATATCTGCGCCAATATTTATGAGTCGTTGATCGATATTTTGATAACCTCTATCAATTTGGTCGATATTCAAAATAGTGCTTTTACCTTTAGCAGATAGTGCTGCGAAAAGCAAAGCTACACCAGCTCTAATATCAGGAGATGCCATAGTAAGGCCTTTTAGGGAGTGTTGCCTATTGAGTCCGATAACAGTTGCTCTATGCGGATCACAAAGAATTATTTGAGCGCCCATATCTATAAGTTTATCAACAAAGAAAAGTCTTGATTCAAACATTTTCTGGTGAATAAGCACACTACCTTTGGCATGAATGGCAGTAACGAGTATAATACTGAGAAGGTCGGGAGTTAGGCCCGGCCATGGAGCATCGCTAATTGTAAGTATTCCACCATCTAGAAAAGTTTCCACCTCATAATTTTTTTGAGAAGGAATATAAATGTCATCATTTTTCACTTCTAAGTAAACTCCCAATTTTTTAAAGACGTCAGGAATAATTCCAAGCTGGTCGAATCTAACATTTTTAACAGTAATTTCAGACTGAGTCATAGCAGCGAGACCAATAAAGCTCCCAATTTCTATCATATCAGGCAGCATAGTATGCTCGCACCCATGAAGTGAACCGATGCCTTGAATAGTAAGAAGATTAGAAGCAATTCCTGAGATTTTGGCACCCATTGATACAAGCATTTTACAAAGTTGCTGGAGATATGGTTCACATGCTGCGTTGTATATAACTGTTTCACCTTCAGCAAGCACAGCAGCCATAACTATATTAGCAGTACCTGTTACGGAGGCTTCGTCAAGTAGCATATAAGCCCCTTTTAGTTTATCAGCTTTTAACACTGCAAAGCCTTTGTCTTGATCTTGAATAAAATCTGCGCCTAACTTTTGAAGCCCAATAATATGGGTATCCAATCTTCTTCTGCCAATTTTATCGCCTCCGGGTTTTGGCACAAGGGCTTTCCCAAAGCGAGCCATAAGAGGGCCGATAACCATTACAGAACCTCTAAGTTTCGAAGAGGCAGAAAGAAATTCTTGTGAATAGATGAAGTCAGTGTCTATTTTATCAGCTTGAAAAGAATATGAGCCTGTTCCAAGTTTTTCGACTTTAACTCCCATTTGCTGCAACAAGAGTATAAGATTATTTACATCAATAATATCGGGGATATTATTGATTACAACTTTTTTTTCTGTAAGTAAGCAGGCACAAATTATTTGCAGGGCTTCGTTTTTAGCACCTTGAGGTATGATATCGCCTTTAAGTTTTTTTCCACCGATTATTTCAAAAGCATTCATGGCTCAATATTTAAATTAGACAATATATTTTCATTGCGCAAATATGATTAAAATTTTCGCTTTTTCCTAATAAATAAAAGCCCTAAAAATTGCAAATAGAAATTAAAGGAAGTAATCAAAAAAAACAAAAAACTCTTTAATTATAACATTGTCAAGAAGCAAAATTACGGATTCGGTTTTCTGCTTTTAAAATGTGGTTTAGGATAATTACCTTGTTTTTGATTGCCATGAGCTTTAGGAAGCGGGTGTTTTTTCTTCTTGCTTTTATATAAAATATCAGAAGTATTATGAAGCCTAACCTTATCATCAAGGGTAAGCTTGCCGCCTGACAAAGTAGCGAGATCGGCAGCGATATCTTCATCATTTACGGAATCACGACTCCATGTCAGGTAAGATTTTTTAAGGTGGTTTGCGATTAATTTTACGAGAGCATTCTTTTCGTCGCCTTCAGGAAAAGCAATAGCTTTTTCTATCATTCTTTCAATATGCCTTCCATAGTGTTTATACTTAATATTATTAGAAGGATAGCTAAGAATTTCGGGTTTTTTAGTAAGAGTTTCGGCAGAAGGTATTGGATATGGAGATTCAACGTCAAGTGAAAAGTTAGACATTATGAATAAATGATCCCAAAGTTTATGTTTAAAGTCGCTAACATCTCTAAGGTGTGGATTTAGCTGCCCCATCACCTGAATTATTGCTTTCGCAAGAATGTTTCTTTTTTCAGGCGATTCAACAGTTTTAATATGTTCAATCATTTTTTGAATATTTCTTCCATATTCGGAAATATTCATTTTCGAGCGAGATGTATTATATTCCATAGAAATTATAAAATGAATTTGGTAGTTACAATGTTATTTACAGAGCAGTAATTTAAACATAAAATAAGTAAATTTTCAGGGCAATAATTAAATATAAGGGGTTGTTTAAAAATTCGGGGATCCCAAAACATTATCTGCTGCAAAGATATGCAATTATAGTAAAATGCCAAGAATTAACTTAAAATTTTAAGTTTTGCATATTTAAGCAATAGTTGTTTTTGTCCGAAATTATTAAATACTACAGATGCTTTTGCATTTTCACCTGCTCCTTCTATTGTTTTAATTTTACCAATTCCAAACCTTTGATGCTGCACAACCATGTCAATTCTCAATTGAGCGGCAGTTAACAAAACAAATCCTGCATCACTGTCTTCTTGAGTTGCTGAGGGTGCGGAAGAGATTTTATTAATAGGTTTAAATTGTTTTCTACTTTCAGAAAAACTTTCTTTAAGCCATGAGTTATCTTTTGGTTTATTAATATTACCGGATATAACATTAATAAACTGCTCGTCAATTTCGTCAATAAAACGACTATGTTCGCAAAAATTAAATTCTCCAAATCTGAATCTGGTTTCTGCATAAGACAAGAATACCTTCTTCATTCCCCTGGTAAGAGCAACATAAAACAGGCGTCTTTCTTCTTCGAGTTCTGTTCTTGATTGGAGCGACATATGAGAGGGGAATAGATTCTCTTCCATTCCTGCCAAAAAAACAACGGGAAACTCTAGACCTTTTGCAGCATGCATAGTCATAAGAGAAACCCTATTTACATCATCTCTGTCGGTTTTTTCAGGCTCAGAATCGGTAAGCAAAGAGATTTCTTCAAGAAACACATCAATAGTTCTAAGAGCGTTTTCGCCTTCAACGTCACCGGGAGCTTCAGAAAAATCTTTAAGAGCACTGATTAATTCTTCGATATTTTCTCTTCTTGTTACGGATTCAGGCGATTCATCTTCGTTATAAAATTTAATTATACCAGATTGATATGCGACCATTTTACCAAACTCAAAGGCATTATGATTATTTGCTCTTGCTTTAAAGCTTTTTATCATAAGCACAAACTCATTCAGTCTGTTAATTATTCCTGAGTTGAGTTGAACATTGAATGCTGCCGGTTTTTGAGCCACTTCCCAGATACTTGAATTATTTTCATTTGCAGCTACGACAAGTCTGTCTAGTGTAGTATTACCGATGCCTCTTGCAGGGAAATTAATTATCCTAAGAAATGAAGTTTCATCGCTAGGATTTAGAACAAGGCGGAAGTATGCAAGAAGGTCTTTGATTTCTTTTCTCTGATAAAAAGACACCCCACCGTATATTTTATAAGGGATATTAAGTTTCCTCAAGGCTTCTTCTAGCGCTCTTGATTGGTAGTTGGTTCGGTATAATATTGCAAAATCTTTATCGGAAAATTCATTATTTTTCTTTAGTTCAAAAATCCTTGAGCCAATAAGGGCAGCTTCTTCACTTTCACTTGAAGCTTTAAAGAGTTGAATTTTTTCACCAGATTCATTATCAGTCCAAACAACTTTTTTAATTTGATCTTTATTATTAGCTATAACACTATTAGCAGCATTAACAATATTTTTTGTGCTTCGATAGTTTTGTTCGAGTTTAAAAATTTTATGTTCAGGATAGTCTGATTTAAAGTTTAGAATATTTTGGATATTTGCACCTCTAAAAGCATAAATACTTTGGGCATCATCTCCAACAACACAAATATTTTCATTGTTAGCCGCCAATTTTTTCACAATGAGGTATTGAGAAAAATTTGTATCCTGATACTCGTCTACAAGTATGTACTTGAATTTGTTTTGATATTTATATAATACATCAGCATGGTCTCTAAGAAGGATATTTGTATTAAAGAGAAGGTCGTCGAAATCCATTGCTGCAGCCTTTTTAAGCCTCTGTTGATAGATTGAATAAATCATTCCAAGCTTTGGTTTTCGGCTTTGAGCGTCGTATGTTTGAATTTCAAAATCCTCATTATATTCGGGAGCAGATATAAGGTTGTTTTTTGCATTAGAGATTCTACTGAGGACAGCTCCGGCGTTATAAATTTTATCGTCAAGATTTTGCTCTTTAATAATATTTTTGAGCAACCTTTTAGAATCATCAGCATCGTATATTGTAAAGTTTGATGGATATTCAATTTTCTCAGCTTCAAACCTAAGAATTTTGGCAAACACAGAATGAAAGGTACCCATCCATAAACTTTTAGCTTTAGAACCCCCAACAAGCTGGGCAATTCTATCTTTCATTTCCTTAGCTGCCTTATTGGTAAAAGTTAGAGCAAGAATATTAAAAGGATCTATTCCAAGATTAAGCAAATGAGCTATACGATAGGTAAGCACTCTAGTTTTACCAGAACCAGCTCCGGCAATAACAAGTACAGCGCCATCAACAGCTTTAACAGCCTTTTGTTGAGGTTCGTTCAAATCTGCCAAAAAATCAGTCATAAACAACAATAAAATAAAATAGTTAGAAAAACAGACAAGCCAGAGGGGGAAATCAAATTAAATTCTCACTCCCATAACAATAATATCATCAATACGCTCGTGATGGCCAGTCCAATCAATAATAGCTTTCTCTAGGATATCCCTTTGTTCACTGCAGGGTTTTTGATTAACATTAACGAGAAGCTCTTTAAAATTCTTACTCATAAATTTCCTACCTTCCGGGCCTCCAAATTGGTCTTTATAACCATCTGAGAAAGAATATAACATATCACCTTTAATAACATCAACTTCTTGATTCACAAAATTTCTATCAGCTCTTCTATGGATTCCGATAGGCATTTTATCGCATTCTATTTCAATAAGTTCATTGTTTCTTATTAAGTAAAGAGGGTTATTTGCGCCGGCAAATTGAATTTTCGACTTCTCTTTATCAAAAACATAAAGAGCTATATCCATGCCGTCTCTAGATTCACTTGCCTCGTCTTTTTGTCTGAGAGATTTCATAACCTGATCTCTGAGTTGGTCAAGAATTTGCCCGGCAGTATATTCCTGTCCTGAACTTACTATTTGGTTTAGATAAGCAATACCCAGCATACTCATGAAGCCACCCGGCACACCATGACCTGTGCAGTCGGCTGCGGCGACAACAACTTTTTCGCCCATTTTCCCAATCCAATAAAAATCACCACTAACGATATCTCTAGGCATGAATAAGATAAACCTATCTTCAATTAGTTGATCAATAAAATCACTAGGAGGCAAGGCTGCAGTTTGTATTCTTTTGGCGTATGCTATACTGTTTGTGATGTTTTCGTTTTGTTTGGCAATTTTATCTCTTTGAAGTTCAATTTCGTCTTTTTGTTTAACAACCTCAGCCGTTCTTTCTCTAACAATTCCTTCAAGAATTTCTTTTTCTCTTTTCAACCTTCGAGTATTAAGAACAACAAGCCCGTAAACAATAAGCACTAATATGATAACATAAGAAATATAAGCATATATTGTTTCATACCAAGGCGGAAGCACAGTAATTTGGAATGTTGCCGGTTCGGTTTCTTGTCCATAAGCATTTCTTGCTTTAACTTTAAACGTATAGCTACCAACTTTAATGTAAGAATATACTGCTTTAGTTTCCGTTGTCCACCTTGACCAATTATCAAAGCCTTCAAGTATATAGCTATATTCTATCTTATCTTGATTGTCGAATAAAGGAGCCGAGAAGTAAAACTCCAAATTATTAAACTTATAGCTAAGGACAGGCTTAAGATTATCAGGTTGGATAAAAGCTGTTTCTCTAATCCCGTATTTATTAACATTATAATTTGTGCCTGCAAAAATCAAAGAATCTCCTAATGTATTAACCTTTCTAATGATAGTATTAAATTGTTCCTGATAATTCTTTTTCAAATTGTTATCATAACTAAAAAGTATGTTTGAAATTCCAAACCACACAACATTATTTTCATCAACAAAAATTGCATCGCACCATAGAGGTGGCATTGGCTTAAATGCATGAGTTATCATTTTAAAACTTCCATCATTTTGCAGTATATACTTTTCAATCCAACCTTCCTGTTGACCAATATATCTAGACACCAGAAGGTTACTATTTTTATCTTCAGCAATTGCGAAATATCCGGCTTCTTTTCTAGAGTTAATATCTGAAAATCTATTATCAATATAGAAATTGTTTTCTTTTTCATTAAACAAGAAAACCCCCTGAGAAGTAGGGAATAAAATCTCTTTATTGTATTTTTTCAGTTTAAGGTAAGTCAGATTTTCGGGCAATCCATTTTCTGAATTATATAATTCAACAGTTGGGTTATATTTACTTTTACTAAAGCCAAATTTAGCATACCCTTTAGTATGAGAAGCTACCCAAATATCTCCATTATCATCTTCAACAATACCTTTTATTGAATAATTATGCTGATCTCTAAAATCAAGAAGTTTCCATGTATTGCCGACAAGTTCAATAACATCGAGTCCACCAGTAAGCCCAAGATAAATTCTTTCCGGATATTTTTCAGACACTTTGACTTCAAATGCATTATGTGTAATATCACCAAGCTGTTTAGTAATTGAATTGACTTTAAACTGATTATTAACTTCATAAACCTCTCCGCTTGTTGCAACAATTAGCCTTTCTTTTTTAGTTACCGGATGGACAAAAACATCTAAACTCCATGCACTCATCTTAATATCATCAATACTAATAAAAGTGGAAGGCTTATCAATATAAGTTTCTAAATAAAAAACTCCGGCAGTAGTTGAAACAACTATAGTATTATTAAAATTTGTGACATCAACTAGCAATCCTTTTAATCCATAGATTTCAGAAAACTGCATAATAGGATCAAAAATATTGGCATATGACAACCCATTATCAAGTGCTATCCAAAGTGGCCCATTCTTAATGGATGAATTATGATAAATTGCATAAACTGTTTGGTCTTGAAGACCTGTCTGTTGGTTTATAATATATTCGATATTCCCTTTTCTATCAGCCACAATAACTCCTTCATTTGTAGCAAATCCGAATTTATTATCAGGCAATTTAACGGCATTAAAGAGGTAGCTATCAATAAGAAGCTCTTGAGTTTCTTTTTTAAAAAAATCGGCATCAAGAGTATGATCATTTAAATTATAAAGAAATACACCACTGTCATTAGTGCATATCATTAAATTATCATCGTCATACTTCAAAATTGCAAAGATATTTTTTCTTATAAAGAATTCCCCATTAACAACGCTTTCAAAATTGCCATCCTTAAATTTCATAAGACCTTTGCTAAATGCTCCAAGATAAATATCTTGACCAATAACAAATGTAAACAAAGGATGAAAAGATTCTCTAAACGTTCTGGAATATCTATAAGTTTCGACTTCATCAAGATCCGAATTATAAGTATAAAAACCTAACCTTGTAGAAAAATGAACCTTATTGCCATAAGCATACGTTTTCCAGACTTCAGCGAATTCGTGGTAAGCAGTATCTACTTTGTTTAGCAGAGATACATATTGCATTGAGCCAATTTCATCGGGTTCTAGGTAGCCAAATTCACCAATAGATCCAACATAAACTCTACCTTTTTCATCAAGAGCAATAGAACGAGCAGCTGAATTGTTTGGGATAGCAATCATTCTCCAATTTGTGCCATCATATTCTAAAACACCGGCATTATTAGCAATATATATTATACCTCTTTTATCCTGAACAATACCCCAATTTTGCTCAGAAGCTTTGTATGTAACAGCATTAAAATTTTTGACAGTCGGATAACCCAGACGGTTAACCTGAGAAATCGCAAAGAAAGGCATAAAGCAAATAAAAAATAAAATAATTCGCCTCATTATAAGCTTGTTAGAAATGATTAACTTTATAATTCAAAGTTTATAAAAGTATAAAAAAAAAATAAATTATGAACGATTTTTATATTTAGAAAATAAACTTAACAATCTTTTTTATGTTTAACATAAAAATTCAACTAAGAAATGAAAATACTAATATCAGGAGGTAGCGGATTTATTGGGAGAAATCTTCACAATTCCCTATCTAAAGAGGGACATTATATAAAAATCTTAACAAGAGATAAAGACAACAAATATTTAGACCATAATACTTTATTTAGTTATGATTATTTTGATAATGGCAATATTGAAAATTTTGATATAGTTATTAACTTATCAGGAGAATCTATTGGAAAAGGCAGATGGACTTCCAAAAGAAAAGAAAAGATATTTAAATCAAGGATAGACACAACATCAAGAATTGTAAAAGCAATAAATACAAAAAAGATAACTCCTATATTATTAATTAATGCATCAGCAATAGGCTACTACGGAAATCGAGGAGATGAAGAACTTAATGAAAGCTCTTTGTCAGGCAATGATTTCCTATCTCAAGTTTGCGTAAAATGGGAAGAAGAGGCACAAAAAGCAAATACAAGGGTTGTAAATATAAGAACAGGATTAGTGTTAGGAGACAATGATGCATTCAAAAAACTCATCTTACCATTTAATTTATACCTAGGAGGGATAATTGGGAGTGGAAACCAGTGGGTATCATGGATACACATAGAAGATCTGGTTAATGCCGTAAGTCACATCATCCAGGATGAAACTATTGAAGGACCTATAAACATTACTTCTCCGAATGCATTAATAATGAAGGAATTTCAAAGAGTTATTGGCAAAGCATTAAAGAAACCATTCTGGTTATCTATCCCAGAGTTTGCATTAAGATTAATAATGGGCGAGATGGCTGCAATTGTTTTAAACAGTCAAAAAGTTTTTCCTAAAAAACTAATTGCTTCAGGATTTCAATTTAAATATCCTGAAGCAACTGATTCAATTTCAAATCTCATTAAAAAGTAAAACTATTATTGACAGGTTAATTATTTTACAATAATCAATTTCTCCTCCTGTTTAACAGTATTTCTTCCGTTTGAAGCATTATGCTCTATAAGTCGAAGAAAATACACTCCGCTTTTCATAATTGAACTTAAGTTAAATTCTTCTGAATGATTGCCGGATGAATATTCGTTGCGACCTGTTTTATAAACAATTCGGCCGTTATCATCTGATATCTCATAACTTAACACGTTTGGCTTTTCAAGATTAAATCTTACGCTAAATACTCCTACTCCAGGATTTGGAAATGTCCTGAAGTCATTTATTCCTTCCGAAATCTCTGCTATTGGAGTTGCTTCGTTGCTGTTGTATGTGTTTACATGAACAAGTCGGTGACTTACATTTGATGCCTCTGCCCTACCCCAGGTAAGTTTTAATGCATCTACACCTTCTATTTTCATTAAAGCTATCTCTCCAATTTCAAAAGGTGTGTTTGTCATGCTGTATATTAGTCCAATACCTGTATCTTGATTGTATGATATTATGTGGTCGCTGTCAAGAACCAGACCTATATCAGCTTCATCAGACTCTTCTCCCTTAAGCTCAAAATACAGAGCTGTTAATGTGCCATCACTTAGGAAGCTAACATTACCATCATCATAAAGATATAAATGACCAGGTTCTGATATTACATCCTGAGGTGATTTAGCTCCTCCCATGATTAAGTTTATTAATGCTGTAAGGTCTGCTATATTGATAAACCCATCATTATTTACATCACCATTTTCAGTGTTAAATCCTACAGGAGGGCTGCCATTTATATAGCTTACCAGCCAAACAACATCCAAAACATTTACAAAGCCATCGTTATTTACGTCGCCCGGAACAGGAGGTAGTTGAGAAGAAGCCAAAGTAAATGCGCCAAACATAGTTGTTGAATTAAAACTATCAAAATTCTTTTGCGAAACATTAAAAGCATTTACGCCAAGGTTTCTCCATGCGCTGCCATTCCATACTGCTGCCAAAAGATTTTCATGATTAGCAACCTGACTGTAATAATTATCCCATGACAATATAACCTTAGCTCCAGTGCCTCCTGTTCTTGTCATTTCCCAGTATTCAATGTTTGTTACTCTATGAATAAGCTTCCCATTTACTACATTACCCTCTACCAATGGATTTGTATCCCAGCCTCCCAAGGGATCATTCTCTACGTGGCGGGCTGTTACAGTGGAAGCTGCATTCAGGTTGGAATAACCTATTGGGCGGTAATAAACTCCTGTTCCCAATGGAAACAAAAAGCTATGATAAGTTGCATTGCCCCCTTTTCGCATATAGCCTTTTACATGGCTTGTTTCACTGCCTCCGGTGACGTTGCTTGTTAATCCCATACTTAGAATATTGGTCAGCGTGGTTGTTATGATGCCGTTTGTTAATATCAAGTCGCCTTCCAATGAAACAGGGGTGTTAAGAGTTAATCCACCCGACGACTTATCTATCTTCAAGCTCTGCATAGTTATGGCTAACCCTGAGTTGATTAGCACATTACCTGTTCCTGTGAACATGATTACTCCGTTATTGGTGCCATGTTTATAAAAAGGATCGGCTGCTGATGTTACATTTATATTGCGATTGAGAGTGAGCAGACCTCCGGAATACAAGCGCCCTTGGCCGCCACCATTGTCGCCTATATTCAAATCCATATCTTGCAATCGAACTTGCACATTGCCCGACAAATGCATATTTGTGCCGCCTATATATAACTGCTGTGATATTAGCAGAATAGGGAAAAATAGCATTAGGCTGAGTAGTATATGTTTTTTCATAGCTGTATGATTTATATTTTACTTTCCATAATTCTTAACCAATCGTTTAAAATTACAAATAATTTTTTATTCAATTGAATTTTAATCAAATACAATCGACTTATTAACAAACCCTTAATCCTTGTCAAGTAATAATTTTTCTAATGTATAAATCCTGACCACATCAGTTGTATTTAGTTATCTTTAAACAGGATCCCCAGTTAGAATATTTTTTAAAGAGAAGTTTTATATCATGCTCAAATAAAAAATATTCATTTTGTAAATATATGTAAAATAATGTTAAAATATAAGCATTTGTTTAATGAATTTTTATTTCCCATTGTTTCACATATTGTTATATCAACAAAATGTATCGTTATCTTTGCATTCAGCATAAAACAAACTTATCCACATGGCAAAAATTCTTATAATTGATGACGAAAAAAGCATCAGAAGTACACTAAAAGATATTCTTGAGTATGAAAAATTCGATGTTGATCTTGCTGAAGACGGAATAGAAGGCATTGAAAAAGCAAAGAAAAACACATACGATGTAATTTTATGCGACATAAAGATGCCAGGCATGGATGGCATTGAAGTATTGGAAAAACTTCATGAGCAAGGCAACGAGTCAACAATAGTTATGATTAGTGGACACGGGAATATAGAAACGGCTGTTGAAGCTATAAAGAAAGGCGCATACGATTTTATCTCAAAACCTCTGGATTTAAACCGCATCCTTATTACTATAAGAAATGCAATGGACAAGACGCATCTTGTTACAGAGACTAAAGTTCTAAAACGAAAAGTTAGCAAGACTTTTGAAATGATTGGAGATTCAGAGCCAATAAAAAAAATTCGTGAGTTGATTGACCGCGTAGCACCAACCGATGCCAGAGTGTTCATTACAGGCGCAAACGGAACCGGAAAAGAGTTAGTGGCAAGATGGATACATCTTCAGAGCAAAAGAGCTGAAGGACCTTTTATTGAAGTAAACTGCGCCGCAATACCTTCCGAGCTTATTGAAAGTGAGCTGTTTGGTCATGAGAAAGGTTCGTTTACTTCTGCCATTAAGCAAAAGAAAGGTAATTTCGAAATGGCACATGGTGGCACTATATTCCTTGACGAAATTGGTGACATGAGCCTTGCAGCTCAAGCAAAAGTTTTAAGGGTTCTTCAAGAGAATAAAATTACAAGAGTTGGTGGCGAAAAAGATCTTAATGTTGATGTTAAGGTTTTAGCAGCAACTAACAAAGACATCCAAAAAGAGATTGAAAATGGCAACTTTCGTGAGGACCTATACCACCGATTAAGCGTTATTTTAATACAAGTTCCCTCTCTAAATGAAAGATCTGATGATATACCATTGCTTGCTGAATATTTCCTAAATCAAGTTATTGAGGAGCAAAGCATGCCTAACAAACAATTTAGCGCTGAAGCACTAAATGAGCTGAAGAAAATTCAGTGGACAGGCAATATTAGAGAACTTCGCAATGTTGTAGAAAGGTTAGCTATTCTTTGCGACAAAACAATAAGTGGTGAAGATGTTAAAACCTTTGCGCAACCATTAAGCTCGATAAAATCAAAATAAAAAAAAGGCCGGAAAAAAATCCGGCCTTTTTTATTATAATTACTGAAAAGCATTACTACTTTCCAAACTGCATATCTGCATACCTTTTATATGCATTGTATCTCCATTTAGCATTTTCTTCAGTAGCTTTCAATAATTCATCAGCATCTTTTGGGAATGCTTTTTTCAAAGAGTTGTAACGAACTTCAGAGTTGATAAAATCCTGGAATTTTGACCAATCCGGCTCCTTGCTGTCAAGTTGGAAAGGATTCTTTCCTTCTGCTTCCAACATTGGATTATATCTGAACAAGTGCCAGTATCCAGCTTCAACAGCATCTTTGGTTTGTTGCTGAGTTTTTCCCATGCCTTCTTTCAAGCCATGTGCAATACAAGGAGAGTATGCAATAATAACAGATGGACCAGGATAAGCTTCTGCTTCACGCACAGCTTTAACAAATTGATTCTGATTAGCGCCCATTGCAACCTGTGCAACATATACATAACCATAAGTCATTGCCATAAGCCCAAGATCTTTCTTGCGAATTCTCTTTCCTGATGCGGCAAATTTCGCAATAGCTCCAATAGGAGTAGATTTCGAAGCTTGTCCGCCAGTATTTGAATAAACCTCTGTGTCAAGAACTAGCATATTAATATCGTCGCCTGAAGCAATTACATGATCCAAACCACCAAATCCGATGTCATAAGCCCAACCGTCGCCACCAATAACCCATACAGATTTCTTAACCAGATATTGTTTAAGATCTAATATTTCTTTTGCAACCGGGTCTTTTTCTTTTGAAAGACAAGCTACAACTTTAGCTGATACTTCTTTAGATTTTGCTCCATCATTTCTGGTTTCTAACCACTCTTTGAATGCAGCTTTTGTTTCAGCACTTAACTTGCTATCCATAGATGATTCCATCAATCTCACAATTCTATTGCGAAGTTTAGTAGCTGCTGTTACCATACCAAAACCATACTCAGCATTATCTTCGAAAAGAGAGTTTGCCCAAGAAGGACCATGACCATCTTTATTAACTGCATAAGGAGTAGCAGGAGCCGACCCACCATAGATTGAAGAACAACCTGTAGCATTAGCTATCATCATTCTGTCGCCATAAAGCTGTGTAATAAGCTTGATGTAAGGAGTTTCACCACAACCAGCGCAAGCACCGCTAAATTCGAATAGAGGCTGAGCAAACTGACTATTTTTAACTGATTGATATTTATCAAGATAAGTTTCTTTATAAGAAACATTTTTTGTAAACCAATCCCAATTTGTATCTTCATGCATTTGAGTTTCAAGGAATTTAAACTCAAGAGCTTTCTTAGGAGCAGGACAAACATCAACACAGTTGCCGCAACCTGTACAATCTAGAGGGCTGATTTGAATTTTATATTTTAGACCTGCGAGAGATTTTCCATTTGCATCAACAACCTGAATATCTGCCGGCTTTTTCTTCATTTCATCATCATTAAGAAGGAAAGGACGAATTACAGCGTGAGGGCAAACATAAGCACATTGGTTACATTGAATACAATTTGAAGGCACCCACTCAGGCACATGCACAGCAATACCCCTCTTTTCATAAGCAGTAGTTCCTTGCGGGAAAGTACCGTCTTCGCGACCTTTAAATGCACTTACCGGAAGAGTGTCACCTTTTTGGCTGTTAATTGTAAATACCATATCCTCAATAAAAGCAGGAACTTCTTTTTTAGATTTTGCCTTTGTTGTGTCGGCTTTTTTCCAATCAGCTGGAATTTCAACTTTAACAACTTTATCAGCAGCATCTATAGCAGCATTGTTCATCTTAACAATATCTTCTCCCTTCATGCCATACGACTTCATAATAGCATCTTTCATCTCATGAACTGCTTTTTCGTAAGGGATAACATTTGTAAGCTTGAAGAATACGCTTTGCATGATTGTGTTTGTACGACCACCAAGACCAAGTTCTTCTGCAATTTCAGTAGCATTTATTATATAAAGCTGAATATCATTATCAGCCATATACTTTCTCATATGGCCAGGGATATGTTTCTTGGTTTCTTCAACGTCCCAAATAGAATTTAAAAGGAAAATTCCTCCTTTTTTCAAACCTTTGAGCATATCATATTTTTCAAGATAAGCAGGAACGTGGCATGCAACAAAATCAGCACTATTAATCAGATAAGGTGAGCGAATAGGGCAATCACCAAAGCGAAGGTGAGATACAGTTATACCGCCTGACTTCTTACTATCATAAGAGAAATAACCTTGAGCGTATTTATCTGTTGTATCGCCAATAATTTTTATAGAGTTTTTATTTGCACCAACAGTACCATCAGATCCAATACCATAAAACTTAGCTGCATAAGCACATTCAATAGAAACATCTATTGGCTCGCCCATTGGAAGAGATGTAAAAGTAACATCATCAACTATAGCTACAGTAAAGTTATTTTTTGGCTCTTTTAGTTTTAGATTTTCAAAAACAGAAATAATATGATAAGGCTGAGTATCTTTTGAGCTCAAACCGTATCTTCCACCAACGATAATAGGGGCATTTTCTTTGCCATAGAACATTTCACGAACATCAAGATAAAGAGGTTCTCCGTTTGCTCCAATTTCTTTTGTACGATCTAAAACTGCAATTCTTTTTACAGTTTTTGGTAGAACTTTAAAGAAATATTTTGAAGAGAAAGGTCTGTAAAGGTGAACTGAAATCAGACCAACTTTTTCGCCTTTTGATTTCAAATAATCAATAGTTTCTTTAATAGTATCAGTGATAGAACCCATTGCCACAAGAATATTTTCTGCATCGGGTGATCCGTAATAAGTAAAAGGATGATATTCTCTTCCACAAATTTTAGATATTTCCTTCATATAATCTTCAACCACATCAGGAATAACCTGATAGAATGAATTTGCAGCTTCCCTAGATTGGAAATAAATATCAGGATTTTGCGCAGTACCTCTTGTAACAGGATGCTCCGGATTTAAAGCTCTTTCGCGGAATTCTTGAAGCGCTTTATAATCAACAAGTTTTTTCAATTCTTCCTCGTTAGCAGCTTCAACTTTCTGAACTTCATGAGAAGTACGGAAGCCATCGAAGAAATGTAAGAATGGAACTCTTGTTTTTATAGCTGCAAGGTGAGCTATAGGAGCAATATCCATAATTTGCTGAACACTACCTGTAGCAAGCATTGCAAAACCGCTCTGACGAGTACTCATAACGTCTGAATGATCACCAAAAATTGAAAGTGCTTGTGCAGCTAAACTTCTTGCAGAAACATGAAAAACACCGGGAAGAAGTTCGCCCGAAATTTTATACATGTTAGGAATCATAAGCAATAAACCCTGAGAAGCAGTGTAAGTGCTTGTAAGTGCACCTGTCTGCAAAGATCCATGCACAGCACCTGCTGCACCGGCTTCTGATTGCATTTCAACAAGCTTAACTTCGTCTCCAAAAATATTCTTTCTACCGGCTGCCGACCAATTGTCAACATTCTCTGCCATGTCAGATGATGGTGTAATAGGATATATAGCGGCTACTTCGCTAAACATATAAGCTACATTTGCTGCAGCATAGTTACCATCGCAGGTAACAAATTTTTTCTTGTTTGTCATAAATATTAAAATTTAAAAGGTCCTTATTTTTAAGCTATTGGGTTTGACAATTTTGAGAGTGCAAAATTATGAAATTTCGAGAATATTTTACAGTGTTTTGCTTATTTAATCAAAAAACAACCAAGAAATCCCGAACTTAAACATGCTTTCAGGGAAAGGATAAAAAGGAATCTGATAGTTTACAGGGGTGTCCATTATTAGTCCTAAAATGTTTTGATATTTCAAAAACACTCTCACATCCGAAATTTTCACATTTAAAAAAACATCAAGTAAATACAAATCCGGCGACTTAAAATCTTGTTGTTTGTAAAACTGCATAACAACAGGCATAAATGCAGAAGGATGATATGAACTGTTATAATAGAAATCAAATCCTAATTGAAAATCCATAACTTTTTTAAACAACTTATTCTCATAGTACAATGAGTTATAAGACATCAATTTGGGGTAATCAATAAATGACTCATTCGGCACATATTGATACACTATATAATTCTTCAACCCAATGCCATAAAATTTATGATCCGTTTTAATACTAAGATTATATGTGTTTAAAGTTGATTGATTTTGGGTGGGCTCTAAGCTTTCATTCATAAAAACCATGTTGTTTATAATGAAATAATCTCCGCCCAACTCAATGCCATTAAACAAATACCTCACTGATGCATTTGTCATTTTTATCTTGTCAAATTTAGTTCCCCAATTTTGGTAGTTGCCTATATAATAATGGTAGAAATATGGAGCTGCTTTTTCGGAATAAGATGCGTTAATCAAAACCTTATGCTTGTCAACATCTCGCCCAACTCCCAATCCGGCGGTAATTAACATATCACTATCATTATAACCCAGCATTGTGTATTCAGCTTTACCTTTAAGAGATATGTATTTTGTATTGTCGGATTGAACCTCTATGCCAGGAATATATTGATTGAAATGCCATTTATTAAAAAAATATATTGCTTTACCATCTTCAACTCTGGGAGCTGATAGATTAGGAAACTTAAGTTCTATATACTGATGCTTAAGGTATAACTTAAAGTTAACAGGCAGGTATAATAAATCTCCCTGTTGAGGATAATTTGACCACGACAATTCATTTTGCGCAAACATTACAACAGTAGAATCATAAGTTTGATTAACATTAAATGGCTCTTTATCAAAGAAAGAAGATACAGCAGATTTATCTTCAAAAACAAAAGATTTTCTTTTCAAGACAGCCTCATGACCAATTCGACCAAGATTGAAATGCGCTTTTTTATCTTTGCCATAAACTGAATCAGTTTTTTCACTTGTTCCTCTGTCATTAATATCAAAGCCCAATTTATAATAATGATTTAGAGTAATCTCAAAATCGTAGTGTTTGTACTGGGCCTGACTAAGAATTACGCTTTCCCTAACATCATCATCTTCAAATGCCAATCTATCCTCTAGTCCACCACTCTCATGATTCATAATTTTTCCGTATGTGGCAGTAGATATAAGTTGATATTTTTTATTTGTTGTAGTGTAGTCAACAAGACCGTACAAACTATTATTTCGGGCATTTAGCCGAGAATATCTTCCAGGCGAACTAATCACATTATATGCAAAGCCAAAATATAAATTATCATTAGCTTTCTGAGCATGCTTGGCATAAAACAATTGCTCACGGCTACTTCCAAAAACATAATACAATTCTGAACTCACATGATTAGGCTTATAAAAGTTCAAATCAGAAATTGAATTAATGTAGCCGTAATGATGATTTTCAAAAAACAAAGGGAATAAATCATCCGATATCGGGTTAAATACAAGATTCATTGTTGAATGACCAATATTGCCCTTACTTGCAAAAAATAATCTGTCATTTTTGTTTGCAAAGTCATAAATTTGAAAACCGGTAAGAGTTGTATCTATATATGATGGATATTGATAAAACGGGCTAACAATTTGGCGAAATTTGAAGTAAGCAACTTTGGAAGAAACTACAGAGTCAGATTCACAGATTTGATTATTTTTTTGTTCAACGAATAAAGAATCAGACTTTGTTTCTATCAATAAGCTATCAGCTTGAGAAAAACCATACATTAAATAAATGCTTAACAGAAGAGTTATTGCGATGCGTGGGATATTCATTCTGACAATTTATTAATCAATTTCACTTTTGAACGACAAAGTTATAAATTATGTGTTATATCAGGCTTAATAAAAAACGGGAAACATTCATTGAATATTTCCCGCCTTATAATTATTAAACAACTACTATTTTAGAAATTTTTTCATAGCAGCGCCAAATTTTTTCCCAGCAAGAGCATAACTTTCCTGCACTCTATGACCAAGGTCAAAAGCAGTTGAGCCTCTTGCCTGAATAATATCGAATACAGCCACAGGACGATCGGGGTTGCTTCTTTCAACAAACGAAATTTTCATATTTACAAATGCCGGTTTACTGGAAATACCAACGTTAAATCCGGGTTCAATGAAATAAGTGTTTACTACCATTATATATTTAGTATCTTCTCTGTATTGATCAACAATAATATCTGCCTTAGCAGCATATTTGTTGAATAATTCAATAAACTTAGGTTCAAATCTGTTGTCTCTGTCAGCCAACCACGCATTATGCCATCTGTCGCCGCCGTCGCCATCTTTTTTATCTGCTTCAGCTCTTTTATCCCTAACATAATCTTCTTCTGTCATCTTGCCAACTCTCATATTGTCGTAAGTAAACTGAATCTCAAGAACATCTTCCCCTTTAACAGACGATAGGCTTCCGGAAATTAATTTAATTTTTTGAGAAAAACCTGTTGAAGCTATCAACAAGGCAATGCTTAACATTAATAGTTTTTTCATTTTTATAAAAATTTAAGTTGTTAATAATTTGGTTATATATTCGAGTGACGAACATTTTCATTACACATACATTGACAAAGCAATAAAACCATGCACAGTTGCAGTAATTGCTAACACTATACCTGAAATTCTGTGAATTGAGTGTGGAATTTTTATTGCTCTCATTCCGGTAAAAACTTGAAACAAAACTAATACAAGGTTAATTATTCCAAGATAAAACATTATATAGAATAAGTCCATAATAATAAGGTTGAGGTTAAGGTTTAGGATAATGAGGCACTAATTTACAACTATTTTTTTCTTAACAGATCCGGTGCTTCCATGCAGATTGCAATTCCCTTTAATTTCAATTTCAACAGTAGATTCAGCCTCAAATTCGTAAACTAATTGAAACTCTTGATCATCCGGTAGATTACTTCTTGTAAACTCCCATCTTTTTACTTCTTCGCCATTAATTTTAATAAAAACCCAATCTGTAAAATGTCTGGATGAGTTTCCCTTATGTTTTACATCAATTGTGATTTTGATAGTTTCTCCAATAGCAGCACTATCTGGAGCAACTATTTTTACAGAGGTTTTATTAGCTAAAAGACTTAAAGGCATTATGATAATAACTGCCAATAAAAGAAATAATTTCTTCATAATACAAAGTTTTAAATTCAACGTTAAAGGTATTAATTATATGCGACATAAATGAATTTGAAGATATTTTTTTTAATGGGTGACAGGAGGGTGACGGGAGAGTGACAGAAGAGTTACAGGAAAGTGACAGAAGAGTGACAGGAAAGTGACAGAAGAGTGACAGGAAAGTGACAGGAAAGTGACAGAAGAGTGACAGGAGAGTTACAGGAAAGTGACAGGAGAGTTACAGGAAAGTGACAGGAAAGTGACAGGAGAGTTACAGAAGCCTTACCCTTATACCTTATAACCTTATACCCTTATACCCTTATACCCTTATACCTTATACCCTTATACCCAAAAACTCAAAAACTAACCTTAATAGTAGCCATTGGATAAAACCCCATTTTATAGGTTTGGATAATTTCTCCTGTTATAAGATCTAGCCTATCGATATACACATTTGTATAATTTGTTCTGTATTGCAAGTCGAATGCAGTTTCGATGCTGTATTTTTTTTCATTGCGCCTCATACCTATTCTAAGACTAATTCTTTTATAATCCTCTCTTTTCACAGTATAAGCATTTGCCCAATCGTAAATTACTTTTCTATTTTCAACTGAAGCTTCAATATCATATGGCACATAAGGCATTCCACCTGCATATGTCATATTAATGCCAATATTAGCTGAACGGTTTCTTTTTGGGGCTATAAATTCGTATCCTACTAAAAGGTTAAAAGCATAATTTCCATTAAAAGCAGTGTTTCTTTTTATACCATCTGCACCGGTATATTTTGATTCAAATAATGAACCCGAAAGTAAAGCAAAGTAGTTTTTACTCCAGAATTTCTCAAAAGTTAACTCTACCCCATAATTCTCACCTGTTCCAATATTTTGCAGGTTATCTTTTCTTTCGATGTAGTATTCTGCGCCGTAATTGATAATTGAATAAACTGAGTCTGTAACAGAAACGGGCACATTAAACAGATACTGATAATAAGCTTCAAGTTTAACTCTAAGGTCTGAAGTTATGATATAATCATAGCCAAAAACATTATGCCAGCTGCGTGTAAACTTCAAGTCTTTGTTTGTATAAAGACTGCCATTATTATCGCTTAAAACATAATAAGCCATTAATTGCTGCATTTGGCTGTATAACCCTGACCCAATGCTAAATGTATGTCGTGGTAAAACATTATAGCTTACATTAATCCTGGGCTCTGCAACAACCTCACCAGTATGCTCAAGCATTTGAGCGTTTAACCCAACATAGGTCGTTATTTTAGGAGTAATTCTATGTAATAAATCGCTATAGACCCTGTACAACCTCAATGTTTCATTTTTGGCCATTACATTATGAACATATCTATTATAAACAAATTGGCTATCAACAAAATTGAGAAAATAATTATCGGCATACAACCCAACAGAGAAATCTGTTTTGGAGGAAAACTTATGCTTAAACTGAGTTCTCAAAGAATACTTCATTTGGTCTGACATTTCTCTGGCATAAGGGAAGGGATCAACATAAGTAATATTAAATGTATCAACAGCATTATAAAGCTGGCTTCCTGATATATAAAACGTAGTTGTGAACAGACTTTTTGCGCCATGGGAGATGTTATGATTTACTCCTATAACCCCCATTCTATATACATTTACAATATCTTCACTATAAGATGAAAAAATCCAATTTTCATGTTTTTTTCTAGAGTCAATCAATTCAATTTTACTGTCGCCTCTAAGCCCAACCAGAGAAAAAGTTCCTGCAGATTTTGTTGGAAAGTTTAGTTTAAAAGAAAAATCGTGATAAAATGCAGCTTCAGGAATTCTAATATTAAACCTTGTTAGAAGATCAACCACAGAATATCTGTAACTCATAATGTATGATGCATTATTTAGATGAGGCAGTGGCCCCTCAGTTCCAAATTCAAGACCATTCCATCCGAGTTGAGCCCAATGCTCATAAGAATAAGCATTCCCATTTCGCAGTTTAAGATCAAACACTCCGGCAATAGAATTGCTGAATTCAGCAGGATAGTTACTTGTAAGAAAGTCTGAGTTGCCAAGCAAATTAGTGTTCACAATCGTAATAGGGCCTCCGGTAGAACCTGTTGCTCCAAAATGGTTTGGGTTAGGAATTTCCATTCCATCAACTTTCCAGATTAATCCGCTGGGCGAATTACCTCTAATAATAATATCGTTGCGATTGTCGCGGACAGGCATTACACCGGCATAATTTGCAGCCATACGCGCAGGGTCGCCGTAGCTTCCGGCATATTTTGTTGTTTCTTCAAGCGAAAATGAGCGGGAAGAAACAATGGCCCTCATATTAATTGGCTTATCTTTTTGAGCAAATGACTGAATTGTTACTTCTTCGAGGTTATATACCGCTTCTTTAAGGTTCTGATTTATAACAAGTTCTTTCCCGCTTATAAGATGCATCCTTTCCAAAGTGAATACTTCATAACCCACCATAGAAAACCTGATATTATAATAACCTACAAGCATATTTGCAAAAACAAAGTAGCCGTTATCATCGGTAATTCTATACTCAATTTTATCATTTGAAGAAAGCTGAACTGTAACTCCCGGCAAAGGGAATCCTGCAGAATGGTCAACAACACGCCCCCTGATATTCTGATAAAGCTTACCCTTTGGGATAGTATCATTTTCCTGAGCAAAAGAATTCAGGCTTACTGACAAAAGAGCAAATAAAAGGATATGATAAGCCTTTTTCATCTTGCGGGGTTGTTTATAAAATTAATCGGAAATCATTTCAACCACCTTCTCTCGGGCAATTCTTTCCCAGCGTGGTTCAGAAAATAGACCATTGTCTATTTTAAAATGCACAATATCGAAAGTTTCATGCAAAAATTCATACTTCGACCCAACATCAGGTGTATGCAGTATAAAAAATAATTCCTCAGGTTTAATTTTTTTATCCTGTGTAATAATCTCAGCAAGTTTGGGGCAATATTCTGTTACTGAAGTTCCGGGGTTATCTTCATAAAGCTCTGTAATAATTGCTATTGTCTGATTATTCTTGATTACAATTTTTAATCCGCATTTAGAAGGCAGCCCCCATAATCCGGCATAATCATAAACTTCATCAACAAAATTCTTTTCCTTATCTCTGATAATTTGTCCCATACTAACGATCTATATTTTTTCCAAAACTTTTCTGTACAAGGTCGTCTCTTCTTGATCGATAAGTTCCGTCGCGCATTTCCTTATCAATCACTTTCATCATCATTTTGAACATTTTCTGTTCCTGAGTTTCTTTAGCATAAAAGGTATCCCACGCATAATAATACAATTCCTGTAGTCTTTCCGGCGACATATGTTTAGGCTTGAAAACAACTTTTCCGGCATTGTAATTATTCCAATCTTTATCAATAATTCTACCTTCTTTCAAAAAATCATCATAAGCTTTTGTGTGTCTGAATGGAGTAAGAACTGTAAATTCAGCAAGGTCAACATTAATCTCTAAAAGAAAATCTATTAGCCTTAGAATATCATCTTCAGTTTGATTGTCCATTCCAAGGAGGATTGTACCTTCTACAAGTATTCCATAATCGTGATATCTTTTAACTCTTTCCTTAATATAGTCAGAAGTGTCAAAAACTGCCTGATACACATACCACGCGCCAGCTTGAGCTGCAAGGTCGAGCACTTCGGGTTTATCTTCGATAGTGTGGCTGCACCATTTCTTTTTTAAAGGTATCATAGCCTTAAAAAGATCTTTTTCCCACTGTGTATCCTGAGCTAAAGAGTTATCAACGATAAACAACCTGTTATTATAAATCTGTGCAAGCTCTTCAACAACTTTATCGATTGGTCGGGGTCTAAACTGTCTTCCACCAAGGAATGTTACACAACAAGGATAACATGCATACTTACAACCTCTTGATGCATGAAATAAGTCGACCATTTGCACTCCTTTATGATAGTACAGCTCTCTTTTCAGGATATCTCTGCGCGCAGGACCAATTAGCTCAATATTGGGGTGCTGATACATATAATTGTATAATGGCTTAAGTTGATTCTTTTTAAAATCATCAAAAACTTCATGAAGCCTTCCCTCAACTTCACCCATAAAAATACTATCGGCATGTTGCATAGTTTCTTCGGCATGAAGCATGGTAGAGATACCTCCGAAAATAACTTTTTTACCAAGCTTTCTATATTCATCCGCTATCTCCCACCCTCTTTTCACCTGTGATGTAAGCATAACAGAGATTCCGACAAAATCAGCATCATCTTTAATAACAAGAGGCTCAACGTTTTCGTCAATAAAATCAACTTCAACGTAATCAGGCAATGCAGCCGCCATTACAACAGGACCGTGAGGAGGCAAGTTAAAATGAGTTTGTCTCTCAAGCTTTGTCCATTTTGGATATATTAATTTAAACTTCATAATTATAGCTATTCATAAATTTATTACATCCTTCCCTAATCAAATCAACCTTATCTTGTTCAAGAACGTATTTGTTCTTTTCATATGTTTTTACGCTTAATAAAAATTCTCTGACATTTTTTTCAAATTCATCAGAAAAACTCAAATTAAGATTTGAGTATAATTTCTTCAAAACCCCGACTGTATCAGCTTCGAGCTCATCAAACCTAACTTTGCAGTAACTTTCACTATCTAAATCTTTGGTTTGTAGTTTTATGCTTCCCCATAATGAATTAAACATATCAATAGCACTCTGATATGAAATATCAGTCCATTTCCCTGCAAGCAAATTTTGAGATCCAACAATATTCCACATTCTAATTGTGCTGGGAATTACTTCCAATGGATTTCTATGAATATGAATAAATTTTGCATTTGGAAACAACGCTTTCAAATGCCTAACTCTGTATGAGTGAAAAGGATTTTTAAAAAGAGCTATCCCATTATTTTTATAAACAAGCTTTGATACAAAATGAGAAAAAGACTTCTCCCAATTTTCCGATAACCTTTCATTTTCCATAGAAACTTTAAGATCGGCGAGAAAGTCATTGTTATTTCTTCTGAAAAAAATCTTCTCTAGTGCAGTCCCCTTAACAAGCTTCACAATAGCGTATTCATCTTCCTGTGGTTCATCAGGACCAAGCTTTACATTATCCATTGGTCTTTTCTCCCCAATAACTTTCGACATAATTTTTCTGAAATAATTCTCAGACACCAAAAAGCTATCCGGCACAGAAACCTGAACCACAGATGGAGTAACAAACTGAGGGTCAAGCGACATCAATTGATGGAGGAAGGTACTTCCTGTTCGCCAATGCCCAATAATAAAAACAGGGCCACAATCATAGTGTTTAGGAAATTTCTTTCTGTTGAATTTTAAAAGTTCAACTCTTTTAAAAATAGATGCCCAAATACTTCCTTGCAATAAGAAAAGAAATCTCCCAAAAAAAGCGGGAGATACTCCTTTATTCCTAACGACCATGCTGAATAGCTTGCCGAAAGTTATTACACTAAGCAAGTATGAGTGCTTCATTTCTGATGTTATTTTTCTACATTATCCAATTCCTTCTCAAGAAAATCAGCAATTGTATCAATAGATTCCAAAATAACTCTTGCAAGGTTTTGGTCTGCTATTCTAACATTATATTTTTGCTGAACTGCAAGAATTATCTCAATTGCATCAATAGAGTCGAGTCCAAGTGGATTGTCTTGACCAAAAAGAGGTGCATTGCTGGGAACTTCAGCAGCTGTTACATGAGTAATTTTTAAGACTTCAATAATCAGTTCGGTTATTTCCTTTTTTAAATTATTTTTTTCTTCGGCATTCATAATAAACTAATTTTTACATTAAACCATTTTTTTAAGATCTGTGAAGAATGATTTTTCTTCATCTCCCCTTTTTCTAATTAACTCACTCAGTTCTGCCAGCTTGTCGGGGCCAAGATCTCTATTTTTCCCAATTTTTGCGGCGAAGTAAGAAATTTTTCTCCATTCATCGCCGTTAAGCATCATTCTTTTCGACATATCTGCCAGATTATTATTGCCTAAGATTTCAGATGCTTGTTGCAGAAAAGAAGCGTACATAAATCTAAAACCTGCACCACCGGTGCCCTGATCTTCGAGAAGAATATTAATTTTCATTATTTCGTGTGAAAGATGTTCGGTATCTCTTGCGAGCAGAGGCCATTCCTTAACTTTATTGGCAAATTTATAAATTCCTTTAACTCCAATAAAAGGCACAGGCAATCCTATCATATTTCTACAAGCATTCTTAATCCCTTTGATAATAGGCTTTCTGAAATCAATCTCAGTAGGCACTTTTTCAGGGTAGAACAAAAACCCTTTAGGAGGCATGTGTCCGCCAGCCCAACGTGCTTTTCGCATTGACTCTTTTTTAAGCTCGCTAATTTTAGGATAATAACTATCACTTACAACATAGTAATCGTCCTTTATACCGGTAACAAGAATAAAGTGAACATTGATATGAACTCTTTGCCAATCAGGCATATAGTCCATGTAAAAGAAATCCACTTGAGCCGCAGTAGGAATATTATTAAGAATCAACTTATCAAGAGCAGCTTCACCTTTTGCAACATCTTTATAAGTGTTTTCTTTAAGTTTAATTCCCAATCTGGAAGTAATGTTTTTTCTAATCTGCCCGGGTCTGCTTCTAACAATAAATGTTGGAAAAGGGAAGTTATCAGTTTCCAGATAACCGAAAAAGATACCGTTTGCAATTCCAAAAACCAGAGGTTCGGTAATTTTCAAACCGGAATAATTAAATAAGGCTGTCAGAGTGCCTGTTTCGCAGTGGGCAGCCATTCTATGTTGAAAATCAATAATATTATTCATCAGAAGTAACGATATTATATAAAAAACTTATTTCTTAACTCCAATTTTAAATAACTCAAAGCAATCGTTTTTAGTTTTCATCTTTTCGATTTCCAGATTGCTTTTATCATCTTCTTTAACGATTATAACCTGAAGCATAGAAGACAAAGGCACATCAAACACGTCTGCATATTTTTTTAGCATAGCAAGCGAAAGTTTTTTAAATCCTTGAGGTTTAAAATGTTTTTTTAATGTGAATTTAAAAACGCCAACCCTAGATGCAAGATCACCTATTCCCATCTCTTGTAACAGCATATAATAATAAACAGGACTAATTTCATTATTAGCAATTTGGTCTCTTAAGCTCTTTTCAAGATTTTTCCTCTTAGCATAAAAATCGTCAAGATAATCATGTGAAAGCTGTGAACCACTAACCACAGGGCCATAAGAACTGTCGTCCTTTTCCACATAATAGACTGCTTGTTGAGGCTTAAAATCAACATAAAGTTCTTTTTCTTTCATAGGGAAATACTCTTAGGGTTGTTTAAATTTAAAAAGTATGGCAAAAATAGTTATAAAAAAAGGTTCCACGCAAATTACGCAAAATTTAAAAGCGCAAAAGTGCGCAAAGTTTACAGATTATTAACTACTCTATGAATATCATTTTCTGTCATTGCCTTTGCGGCTTTTGCGAGGTAAAAAAAATTTTATGATACTAATTACCCATTATTTTTTTTGCAAATGCAACAACTTGTTCATTTCTTATGTTCGATGTTTTAGTTGATACGCCGGTAAGCTCTAAAATTACTTTCCTTTCAAATTCCATTAGTAGTTCAGGGTCAATCTCACCTCCGAAACATTCTAAAATAACTTTATCATCAGGCTTTTCCGGCAAAATTTTATTAATAAATTCAATATAATTTTTCTCATCCCAGCATAATACAAACACACCAAATAACCTAGGTTTTATTGCATCCCAGTTCTTTTTTAGAAAGTTCCTCATATCTCTGGTGGTAGAACCGGCATATATGGGAATTCCTATAATAATTTTGTCGAAAGATTCAATATTTTGAATATCCGACAAGGTTGAAAACGCAAATGCATTATCGCAGTTATCAGCAATTTTTTCAGCAACCCTTTTTGTGCTGCCATATTTTGAAGTATATATAACAGCTATTTTCATTGCTGCTGCAAAAATATATTCATATCACATTCAGCTATAACTTTACCATTATACAACACAGAACCATGTATAATTGTTGCATTCATAACTTCGCTGACAATATCAACTGTAGTAATAATTTCACCATTTACAGCAGGCCTTTCAACAACAGTAAGTTTTTTAACAGCGCCAATAAATCCCGGTATTACTGGTTTATTATTACTAATACAATTATACCCAACACCGGCTGCAGCAGTTTGAGCTATATTTTCAATAAGTCCGCTTTCCGAGAGCATATTCTCTTCAACAAGAGGATTATCTGAAATGATTTTATAACCAGAAACAATCTTAGTTCCATTGGCTTCTATAAGCCTATCGATAAAGACAAAAGGAGGTCTTTGGGGAATATATTTTAATATTTCCTCACCTTGAGCAAGCATAATTATTTTTTTGGTTTGCAAATAAACATTGTATGGCTAACACCAATGTTGTCCACAGCTTTCTCAACATACATTCCTGCTTTATCAACAAGTTTATACATATCGTCGGAATGATACATCTGGCTACATCCATTTGCAATGCAGGTAAAATATAAGGAAGTGGCGTGCAGACTGTACATTGCCGCATCATATTTCTGTTTGTCCCAATAAGTTTCGAGAATATATAACGCGCCATCAGGACTAAGAGCATTTTTGCCTCTAGTGATTAGATGTAAAATATCTTCTTGAGAAAAGCAATCTAAGAACTGGCTCATCCAAACCGCATCATAACCTGTAGGGAAAGGTTTTGAAGAGTCGAGTAAATTCATTGCATGTCCGTTAATCCTATCGGAGAAGCCATGATTTTCGATGTTTTTATATGCGTCATTAAGCTGTCCGGGAAGGTCTAGAATTGTCACATTTACATCAGCGTCAAACTCACAACACTTAATTGAAAACTTACCTGTATTGCCACCAACATCTAGAATCTTCTTTGGTTTTCTCTCAAAAATAATTGGCAAAGCTTCAGGGAAAGCATTATCAGAATAATAATGATCAAAAGCGAACCAGCTTTTTCTAACCTGTGCTGGCAGATGCGCAAGAGCTTCATAAACAGTATCCCATTTACCAAAGACCTTCAAACCTTCAGGCTTTCCATTTTTTATTGATTCTTCCAGCTCGTAAAAACCAAGATAATTTACGTCATGCGTAAAATCCAAGTTTACTGTTGTTAGAGAGTCATTTTGAACAAACCAACCGGTTTTAGTTAAGAAGAACTTATCGTCTTTAACATAGACTATTTCCAGACTAATACCTGCTTCAAGCAAAACTTTTGCTCCATAAACAGAAATTTTGCAATTTTGGGCAACTTCTTCAATAGTTAATCCTATTTTTCTGTTTTTATCCAGAGTATCTAGTATGCCTAAATTTCTCATTGATTTTGCAGCCTGAAACATAATGGGAGCAAAGGCTATTTTCTGAGCGTCAAATTTGGCTTGTACTGCCGACTTTTCGTCTGATCCGTAGTTCTTCATTCTAATAGTATTAAATATTAACAAACAATTAATTAGATATTTTCCAAAACTGATGATAATTAAACCATTGCAGAGGATATTGCTTAACAACTCTTTCCATTTCAGCGATATAATCATCCATCATTGCCGAAAGTTCTTGCTTTCTGGTTTTGAGATTTGCCGGATATTTATATAACTTCGGCGGTGTTGCAAAAAAATGATAATGAGTAGTTTTTTCTTTCATAGCAGAAACATAAACAACCGGAACATTATACTTGCTTGCAAGATATACTGAACCGGTAGGAAATTCGGCTTCAAAACCCATAAAGTTTTTAACAGCATTATTTGTACCCGGCAAAAACCTATCTCCATGCATAGCTATAATTTCTTTATTTTTAAGAGCTTCTGCAATTTTAAACAGGTAATCGTTGCTATTTTCTTTGATGTATATAATTTCGATATTGTACTTCCTCATAACAGAGCCAACAAGATCCCGAATATAATGCTGCTCACCGTCGTACATCAAAATGTTGATTTTAGCATTAATTCTTTCCAGCAATTTACCAGCAATTTCCCAATTTCCAACATGTGCACCAACTAGAATGCCTCCGGTATTCTCCTCAGCCATTTTATGCAAAAAATGTTCACCTTCGAAATTAAAAGAAAACTTAGTTGAAAAACCTGCTGCAATCGCAATTCTATCAAGCAGAACTTGTCCAAAAATATAATAATTGCGATAAATACTTTTTTGAGTTTTAAAATAAGAATACTTTAGAACATGCCTGAAATAAAATCGTATTCCCTGTTTATTTGAAAAGAGGAAAAACCAAAAAGCGACGAAAATAAGCACAAAATAAGCAATTCTGATATTAAAATGCTTTAACAGAAATATAAAGATCCTATATCCTAAGGGTCCGCCTTTAGTTTTTCCGCTCCATGAAGCCATTAATTCTTGTTAAGTTTGTTATAAATGTAATCATAAAGGTCATCAACAGTTCTAACACCTGCAACTTCCTCTCCAACAACCTTTACTCCAAACTCTTTTTCAACAATAACAGCAATATCAACAAAGTCAAGGCTTTCAATACCTAAATCATCTTTCAACAAAGCATCAGGAGAGAGTTGAGAGCTCTCAATTTCAAACTCATCGATAAGAAATTCGTTTACCTTGCTAACAATTACTTCTTTTTGCATAATTACACGAAAATATTTAATACTCGATTGACTTACAAAGCTAAGGTTTTTCACAAATAATCTTAAAAACCTTACGTTAAAAAACCTTATAAAAATGAACAGCAAAAGTATAAAAAAGTTGCAAACGAATACATAAAAATTATATACTTATTATATATGTTGTTAAAAAACATTGAAAAGGGGGTGGGGTGTTTTCTCTGCGAGCCTTGTGTCTTATAATAGGATACGTACTAGCGAATCCGTTAAAATCAGTCTAATCTGTGTCATCCGTGTTCCGTTTTTTAAATTTGCTTCGGATTTAAGATTTTTTTTAAAAATAGCTACACAGTGTTTCACAGTGTTTTCACAGAGTTTCACAGTGTGGTTTGTGCAAACCAAATCGTAAATCGTAAATCGTAAATATTACATTGCCGCTGCCAACTGTTGACTATTGACTGTTGACTGTTGTTGCTTACTGCTGACTTTTTCCCACCAAAACATCCCCTTCCATTTCAAAACAAAAAAATATTATATTTGCACTGCAATTTTAGTCATAAAAAAGCCTTGTCAAAACGGGATAATATTCAGACCAATGCATTCTTGTCTTTTGTTTATAAGGCATTTCAACATTACAAACAACACAAATATAACTTTTAAGTGATAAAAATTTACCCAAGCAAAGAGTTCTCTATTGATGAGTTTAACTCTATTATTATAAACAAAAAACCCTTTGAACTTGACGATGAAAGTCTTGAATCAGTTAATGAAAGCTATAACTTCCTAGTTGAATTCTCAAAGGATAAAGTTATTTACGGAATAAATACGGGCTTTGGGCCAATGGCTCAATATGTTATTGACAATGAAGATCAAATTCAGCTTCAGTATAACCTTATTAGAAGCCATGCTGCCGGCGTAGGTGAAAAAATACCCGACCTTTATGTAAAGGCAATAATGTTCGTTAGAATGCGCTCAATAATTCAGGGCTATTCGGGCATTCATCCATCTTGCGTGAAATTGCTACTCGAAATGATAAACAAGGATGTATATCCTTATATACCTGAACATGGCGGAGTGGGCGCCAGCGGTGACCTTGTACAACTTTCTCATTTATCTTTAATTATGATTGGAGAAGGTCAGGTAACTTTCAAAGGGCAAATTAGAGAGACCGAGGAAGTATTCAAAGAACTTGGTATATCACCAATACAAGTTGTTCTTAGAGAAGGTCTTTCCTTGATTAATGGAACATCTGTAATGACAGGCATTGGGCTTATAAACATTATTAAAGCTCAACAACTATTAAATTGGGCTGTAGCAGCTTCGGCAATGATAAATGAGATTGTTGAATCTTTTGACGATTATTTTTCAAAAGAGCTAAATGGAGTAAAAAGACACAACGGACAATCAAAAGTTGCCAAATCGCTTAGAGATATTCTTGCAGACAGTAAGCTTATAAACCGAAGAGAAAATCATTTTTATAACGGAACAAACAACTACAAAAACAACGGTCGTAATCACATCACCCAAAGAAAGGTTCAGGAATATTATTCATTACGCTGTGTACCTCAAGTTTTGGGTCCTGTTTTAGACACAATAAAGTATGCCGAAGAAGTTCTTGTTAATGAAATGAATTCTGTAAGCGACAATCCAATTGTAGATGTTGCAACAAAAAATGTATATCACGGTGGTAATTTCCATGGAGATTATGTTTCAATCGAAATGGATAAAATAAAACTTGCAGTCACAAAATTATCAATGCTCTCAGAACGTCATCTAGCTTTCTTATGCAATTCTAAGCTAAATGAAAAGCTGCCTCCTTTTGTAAACCTTGGCACTCTTGGCTTGAATCTTGGCATGCAAGGAGTTCAATTTACAGCTACTTCTACTGTTGCAGAAAATCAGACTTTATCAAACTCCATGTATGTGCATAGCATACCAACCAACAACGACAATCAGGATATTGTGAGTATGGGTACTAATGCAGCTATGATGACAAAAAGAGTTATCGACAATGCTTATCAGGTTTTGGCTATTGAATTTATGGCTTTGCTGCAGGCTGTTGATTATTTGGAATATTCAGACAAACTTTCCTCAACAACTGGCAAAATATACAAAGAACTTCGCAAGCTAGTACCAAAATTCGTGAGCGACACTCCAAAATATAAGGAAATTGAGCTGCTCAGCAAATTTTTGTTTGAAAATAACATAGATTTAAAAATTAATTAATTATGAAATATGCACTGGTGACCGGAGGGTCCAGAGGTATTGGTAAAGCTATATGCATTAAATTGGCAAGTGATGGTTTCTACGTTTTAATAAACTATAGATCAAACAAAACAGAAGCCGAACATACTCTTGCAGAAATTAAAAATAATGGTGGAGATGGAGAGTTGATGCAATTTGATGTTTCAAGTTCAGAAGAGGTAAGATCCGTTTTAGGTAAATGGATGGAGGCAAACACCGACAAACATATTGAAGTATTGGTTAATAATGCAGGCATTACAAAAGATAACCTAATGGTTTTTATGTCTGATGACGAATGGAATACGGTTATAAATACAAACCAACACAGCTTTTTTTTCGTAACCAAGCAACTTTTGCAGAATATGATTGTTAAAAAGAATGGAAAAATTATTAATATTGTTTCGCTTTCCGGACAAAAGGGTCAACCCGGACAGGTTAATTATGCCGCCACTAAAGGCGCTATAATAGCTGCAACCAAGTCGTTGGCGCAGGAAGTAGGAAAGAAAAAAGTAACCGTAAATGCTGTTGCACCGGGCTTTATAAAAACTGATATGACATCTCAAATGGATGAAAACATGCTTAAATCGTTAATACCTCTAAACAGATTTGGAGAGCCCGAAGAAGTTGCGGAAGTTGTTGCATTTTTAGCATCAGGAAAAGCATCATATATAACAGGTGAAGTTATTTCGGTAAATGGAGGAATGTATAGTTAATTTTAACAAAAAATTGATTATGAGAAGAGTAGTAATTACAGGTATGGGAGTTTACTCCACAATTGGTAAAAACCTAGAAGAAGTTAAGGAATCATTATATATCGGACGTTCAGGCATTGGTCTCGACCCAAGAAGAAAAGAGTTTGGATTCAGATCATCTCTAACCGGAATTATAGAAAGGCCCGACTTGAAAGGCGTTTTGCCCAGAAGAATGAGAATTGGCATGGCCGAACAGGGCGAATACTCATATGTAGCAACAATGGAAGCTCTTAAAAATGCCGGAATAGATGAAGATTTTCTAAATAAGAATGAGATAGGAATTCTCTACGGAAACGACAGCTCTTCGATTCCTGTTATTGATGCTATCGACATTGTAAGAGAGAAAAAAGACACAACTCTGATTGGCTCTGGATCAATTTTTCAGTCGATGAATTCGACAATAACAATGAATCTGGCAGTGATCTTGAAACTTAAAGGCATTAATTTTACAATTAGTGGTGCATGTGCAAGCAGTTCGCATGCTATCGGACTTGCATTTTTCTTAATTGCCAACAACCAGCAAGACATTATCATATGCGGTGGCGGACAAGAAGTAAATGCCGAATCAATGGGTAGCTTCGACGGACTAAGTGCTTTTTCAAGAAGAGAAAGCGACCCGACAAAAGCCTCAAGACCATTCGACAAAAATCGTGATGGACTTGTCCCAAGCGGTGGAGCTGCAACTGTAATTGTTGAAAGTCTTGACTCTGCACTAAAAAGGGGAGCCAATATTCTCGGAGAAATTGTTGGATACGGCTTTTCATCAAACGGAGATCATATTTCAGTGCCAAATGTTGACGGCCCTGTAAGGTCTATAGAAAGATGTTTGAAATCAGCTAATCTTAATGCCAAAGAGATTGATTACGTAAATGCACACGCTACTTCAACTCCTGTTGGTGATGAGTTCGAAGCCAAAGCACTTGATTTGATTTTCGGACCTCATAAAGTTCCAATCTCTTCTACAAAATCAATGACCGGCCACGAAATGTGGATGGGTGGTGCAAGTGAGGTTATTTACTCTATGATTATGATGCATAATAATTTTATTGCACCTAATATTAATTTCGAAACCCCGGATGATGCAGTTGCAAACTTGAACATCATTTCAAAAACAACTGAACACAAGATTAATACTTTCTTATCCAACTCTTTTGGCTTTGGAGGCACAAATTCTACTCTGATTGTTAAAAGATTTGTTAAGTAAGTTCTGAGTCCTGAGTCCTGAGTCCTAAGTTCTGAGTCCTGAGTCCTGAGTCCTAAGTCCTGAGACCTGAGTCCTGAGTCCTGAGTTCTGAGTTCTGAGTCATTTTCAATCGTAACTTTTTGTTGGTGAATTATATATTTATTTAACTTTGAAGCACTTAAAGCAAATAATTAAATTCACCATATATGAAAAAAGTTATTTCGTTAGCAGCCGCACTAATTATTTCAATTACAGTTTTTTCAAATCCGGTTGACTATTCCAAAGCATTAAAGATTGCAGAGAATTTTAGCATTGCAAATGAATTAGCACTTAGTCTTTCAGGAGAATTTTCAAAAATTCAAAATGACAACAAAACACTAGCTTTTGTATTTTTCGGAAAAGACCATGGTTTTATAGTTGTATCTGCAGATTACAATATTACTCCGGTAGTGTCATACAGTATGTCAGAAGAATTTTCAGAAGGTTCTGCCTTAGAGAGCCTAATAAAGGCTGATTTAATGACCAGAATAAATAATATTGAATATCAAGCATCTGCCACCAGGCTTAAAATAAATTCAAAATGGGAAAAACTTTTAACAGATAATCCGACAAAAGAAGAAGTAAACCAATGGCCTGAGCCTGGAACAACTACAACAGGCGGATGGACAGAAACAACTTGGAATCAGACGCATCCTTACAATCTGTTTTGCCCTATTAAACTAAGCACGCAACAACGTTCGCTTACCGGCTGTCCTGCAACTGCAATGGCACAAATTCTATATTATCACAAAGAACTAAATAATACCAGATTTGGAACAGCAGACAGATACTATCACAACTACTTTCAAAAATACTGGATAGATGATGCACATGAAACATATGATTTTTTATCATTTTCTGCATTAAATGAATATCTTGAGAGCATTGAAAGCAAGTTTCAAAACGACGAGGCTTTATCTACAGAAGATATAGCAGCATTATCTCTTGCTGCAGGCTTTGCGTGCAAAAGTGTTTATGACCCGGGAGGCTCAGGCACTTTCAGTGTGCAACAAGCTTATAATGCTTTTATAAAATTTGGATTTTCTGAAGCTGTATTGTTAGATGATTCATTTTCTGATGAAGAAATTAAGGAGAAAATGATTGAAAACATCAAGGATGCTTTGCCTGTGCATCTTGCAGTTGTAGATAATGCGTGGCAATACGGACATAATGTTGTGTGCGACGGATACAGAGACAACGGCTTTTTCAGGATTAACATGGGCTGGGGAGGAAGTGCTGACAACTGGTATAGTTTGCCGGAAGGATTTCCATATTCTTTAACAGTTTTTGAAGGAATTGTAGCAGATATAATTCCAAAACCAAGGTTCTCTCTCACCCTTTTGGTTTCACCCGACAATCTTGAAACTGAACTATCAGGAAGTGGAATGTATCAGGAAGGAAATCAAGTTTTAATTACTGCCGGCATAATTGAAAACTATGAATTTACTCATTGGTCAGGCAGCGAGAACGATATTGAATTGATAGATGATGCGGAAAATCATGAAACAACCTTTACCATGCCGTCAAGAAATGTTGAACTTATCGCTAATTATCAGCCGGTTACTAACATTATTACATCACATCAAAAATCAATAAACATATACCCCAATCCATTCAATACTCAAATTAACATATCTTCACCAGAAATAATTAAAGAAGCTAAGCTGTCCAATATTTACGGACAAGTAGTGATCTATTCTGGCGAAATCTCAGAGTTTGATGCGATAATAACAGCGGGATTTATACAGCAAGGTGCATATATTCTAATTATAACTGATAAAAACGGGAATGTTTTTTCTAAGAAAATTGTGAAATAAAATGAAGTTTTACCTGCTTTCAGCACTATATGTTTTGATAATTGCATTAGCAATACTTTTTCCAATTGAGAGGTTGGAAACCATAATAATCGTATCAGGAGTTTCGATTGTTTTTATTGCAATAATTGTATGGGCTTCAGTAAATATTAATTCGCAATTTTATGTGAAAACAATTTGCAGAAGCAATAAGAAAAATATGATTGCTATAACATTTGATGATGGTCCGGACACAAAAAACACAATGCAAATACTTGATATTCTTGATGATTATAATGCTAAGGCAACATTTTTTGTTATTGGAGAAAAGGCCGAGGAGAACTCAGGATTAGTAAAGCTAATTCACGACTCCGGTCATCAGGTTGCAAACCACTCATACAGTCACAGCTATTTTTTCCCATTGAAAAGATCTAAAACAATCAGAGAAGAAATAAATTCTACTCAGTCAATAATTCAAAAAATTACCGGAGAAAAAAGCTTTTACTTCAGACCTCCGTTTGGAGTTACTAACCCATTAATAGCGAAAGCGTTAAAAGGCTTAAACATCAAAACCATAGGTTGGAGTATTAGATCATTTGATACTGTTCAAAAGGATGCCGAAAAAACCATCACAAGAATAAAAAAACGAATAAAAGGAGGCGACATCATTTTGCTTCACGATACCGGCGGAAATATTATCCCAATGTTAAAAAAGCTGCTTGAAATAATTAGTCATAATAGCTTAATAGCAGTAAGGGTAGATGAACTTCTAAAAAAATAAACCCTCCCCTTTCACTTTAATAGAATATGCCAAGCTATTATATGTTTTTATGCAAAATCTTTGTGTAAATTTGCATCCTACTGAAGTAATAATTCAAACTACGATTAATGAAGCACCTGATATTTTTGATTATTTGTTTTTGCATTAGCTATAATTCCTTTACTCAGAATTATACAAAGGTTAGCAATATAAAAGAATTGGAGGTTCGCCTAACTGACAATTCCAAATCTCTTACCACTATTGTTGCCGACTTTACTCAAGAGAAGCATTTGGCATTTCTTGATGAGAAAATTATATCAACAGGGAAGTTTTGGCTCAGAGAAGCAAACAGCATCAGATGGGAATACAACAATCCATTCAGTCATATTATAATAATTCATGATGGCAAATTCAGAACACGCGACGGTAAAGGGAAAACTTCATCTTTTGATATTAATTCAAACCCGGTATTTAAGGAAGTAAATAATCTCATTGTGAGCTCTGCTAGAGGCGATCTTATTGCTGACAATAAATTTGATGTAGAAGCCTTTGAAAATCAAACTTCATACAAGCTGATTCTTACTCCAAAAGATGAAAAGATAAAGCAGGTTATTAATAAAACCGAGCTTTACTTCGATAAAGAATTATTGTCGGTTTATAAAGTAGTAATGATTGAAGGAGAAACCGACTTTACTATCATAACATTCACAAACAGAGTATTTAATGCAAATATCCCGAATAGTATTTTTAATATTGATTAGTGTTTTTTTGCTGAATTCCTGCAGTCCGGTTAAAGGTCTCAAAAAAACATCTTACGACAAACCGCTTTCGACAAATAATTCTGTATTGAGCCAACATTACAATACAGCTCTTTACAAAGCAGGAATTGCAATTTTCGACAATTATTATTCAGGTCTGTTTTTTATAAAAAATATTCAAGACAAAAAAATGGCAAACATTGTTTTTATGTCTGAATTTGGTTTAAGTTTTATGGATATGAAGTTTGAAAACAATGCGATACAAACTAATAATGTTCAAGAATTTCTGAACAGAAAAGCTATAATCAGCAATATGGAAAACTTTTTCCTGGCCTTATTTATGGATATTTCAGAAATCAACAATACAGATATATTTGTTGATGATACAAATGCAATAAAAGTTATAAAATTCAAACAGAATTCGAGTCGGTATTATTATTTTTGCAACCAAGACAACAAAATTGAAAGAATAATACAAAAAAAACGAGGCAGGGCAAAACTTGAGATTTCATTAAAATACAACAATGAAGAATTGCCGTCAGAAATAAAATTTGAAAACAAAAGAATTAAGCTCAGAATGGAACTAGAGCTTGTAAGATTGAACTAAACTATGCTGGCAGGAGATTTTTACACATATATAATTAATGAAAAGAAGGAGGGTGTAATTGTTGCAACAATTACATTCAACCGCCTGCATCCAATATTTGAAGGGCACTTTCCTCAGATAGCTGTTGTCCCGGGAGTTTGTCAGGTTCAAATTATTAAAGAGATAATTATCAAAGAACTTAACACAGACTTTCAACTTAGTTCGGCAAGGGAAATTAAGTTTCTTTCTTTAATAAATCCAGATAATACAGCAGAGCTTAATCTAACAATAAACTACGAATACACAGACTCAGATAATCTAAAAGTTGGAGCTCAATTTACATTGGGAGAAACAATGTTTCTAAAATTCAAAGCCGAGTACATTAAAAAAAAAAAAGCTTCTGAGCAATGCATAAAAAATGGCGAATGCTGTGTAATTATACCTACCTATAACAACTCAAACACATTAAAGAAAGTAATTGAAGATGTAAAAGCCTTCACATCTCACATTATTGTTGTAAACGACGGCAGCACAGACAATACCTCCGAAATTCTCAAAACAATTATCAACATAAAAGTCATAACGCATCAGAAAAACAAAGGAAAAGGTGGTGCATTAAGAACAGGATTTGCAGAAGCACTTAAATCCGGCTTTAAGTACGCCATTACAATTGACTCCGACGGACAGCATCTGGCAAAGGATATACCTCTGTTTTATGATGTGATTAGCAACAACCCGGGCTCTTTAATTATCGGATCCAGATTACTAATTCAGGAAAATATGCCGGGGAAAAACACTTTTGCGAACAAATTTTCAAATTTCTGGTTCAGATTACAAACGGGCATTAATCTGAAAGATACACAAAGTGGTTTTAGATTATATCCCCTTTTAGATATTGACAAAATGAAGCTGTTCTCAGCAAAATATGAATATGAGCTGGAAATTTTAGTAAGAGCAGCCTGGCGCAACATAAACATTATTGCAATTCCAATTGATGTTTATTATCCGCCAAAAGAAGAAAGAATTACACATTTCAGACCTTTAAGAGATTTTACAAGGATAAGTGTTTTAAATACAATCTTCACTTTTCTTGCTATCATTTACTATAGGCCTGCTTTGTTTTTCAAAAAAATCAAGAATAAAACAAATAAAACAAAATAAGCTTAAATGCACAGCTTTATCAACATTCACAACTTTATTTCTAAAGGCAAATATGTATTTGCAATTTTGTTGTTGGCAGTAATCGCATTAGTATCGCATTATGCTTTAAGACTGGAATTGGAAGAAGATATTTCTGCAATTATTCCCAAAGATGAAAGACTTGGAAATATAAATGAAGTAATATCAGGAGCAAAAGTTGCCGACCAACTGATTTTTATGTTCTCAACAAAAGAAGGGCAAGAAAATCCTTATCTTTTAATATCTACCGCTGACAAGTTCATTGAAGAACTATTAGCCGATACATTATATATTAAGTCTGTAAAATTCAGAACAGAATCTGATGAGTTTCAAAGTCTATACAACTTCATTTACAACAACTTGCCACTCTTTTTAAATGATGAAGATTATGAAACTATATCAGAGAAACTTTCCACCCAATCTATAGAAGCAGAAATTGAAAATAATTTCAGAACATTAATTTCTCCTGTTGGGTTTGTAACCAAAGAATACATCCTCAAAGACCCACTTCATTTGGTTCCAATTGCTTTAAAAAAGCTGGAGAGCTTTCAACTCGACGGGAATTTCCATCTTTATAATTCCTGCATTTTCACAAAAGATAATAGCACATTATTGATTTTCGTGGAACCTGTTTTTCAGGCAAACAACACTAAAGCAAACCGGACATTAATAAGTAATATCGACGATCTTACCGAAAAGTTTAACGAAAGTAATTCAGAAATATCAATAGATTATTATGGTGGAACAGCTGTTGCAGTTGCTAATGCCAGCAGATTAAAATCAGATATTATCTTCACTGTCTCATTTGCTATGATACTTCTTAGCATATTGTTCTTTTTTGTTTTTAGAAAAATCAGATATATAATTCTGATGTTTTTCCCTATTGTATTGGGAATATTAATTTCATTGGCGCTACTTGTAGTTATTGAAGGAACAGTTTCTGCAATTGCATTAGGTGTAGGAGCTGTACTTATAGGGATCTCAATAGATTATTCATTGCACGCATTCACACATTTTAGAAGCAGTGGATCAGTTATACATACTCTGAAAAGCATTTCCAAACCAATAATGATGAGTAGCATTTCTACAGCTCTTGCTTTTTTATGCCTCTTTATTGTAAAATCGAAAGCCCTGAATCAACTTGGAATGTTCTCGGCAATGTCTATTGTAGCCACAGCCCTAATTGTACTAATTGTAGTTCCTTTCTTCCTTAAAGAAAAGAATCAACCTGAACAAAAACCTAACAAAGTAAAAATACTTGAAAAGATTGCCGAATACAACTTCGATAAAAATAAAAAGCTCATTTATCTAATCCTTGCCTTATCCGTAGTTTTTATTTTCACATCTTCAAGATTAGGCTTTAACAGCGATTTGGCAAGCCTCAACTATCAGCCCGATAAACTAGAAAAAGCAGAAAAAAAACTTAAGAGCATAAGTTCAGAAGCTTTTAGTGCTGTTTATTTTATTAATCAGGGGAACAGCCTAGACGAAGCATTGAATCGCTCTGAAAAAACTATTGAACAGCTTACATCGTTTAAGAATGACAGTATTATTTCCGACATTTCTTCAATATCAGGATTACTAATATCTGAAGAAAATCAAAAACAAAAAATTGAAAAATGGGAAGAGTTCTGGGATAAAACCAAAAAAGATGAATTAAGAGAAAATCTAATTAACGCCGGAAATAAATTCAAGTTTAAGAGCAGTACATTTTACAACTTTTATTCACTCCTTGATAAAAAGTTTGAAACTGTCGATATCAAAGAACTAGAAGTTGTGTTTGAATCATTTACTGGAAATTATCTAAGTGAGAATAATGGGATATATTCAGTGATTTCAATTGCAAAAGTTGAGCAAAACAACAAAGACATTCTTTTTAGGAAAATTGATGCCGGAAATGATGTTTTGATTTACGATAATCAATATTACATAAATAAATTTTTAGACATTCTCAAAGAAGACTTCAATCTGCTGGTAGTACTGTCTATGTCGCTAATTTTTCTCATACTTTTAATATCTTACGGAAGAATTGAAATAGCAATTATCAGTTTTATCCCAATTGCTTTAAGCTGGATTTGGACGATTGGACTGATGGGATTGTTTGGAATAAAATTCAACATTTTCAATATCATTGTTACAACTTTTGTTTTCGGACTCGGAGTCGATTACAGCATTTTCATTGTTAGCGGACTTATCGCCAGATATAAATACGGAAATGTATCTTTACAACCATATAAAATGTCGGTGCTTTTATCTGCTATTACAACAATAACTAGCTTTGGAGTATTATTTTTTGCTCAACATCCGGTTTTAAAATCAATTGCAATAGTTTCAATTATTGGAATTTCTTCAGTTATACTTATTACATTCACTTTACTACCTAAGATGTTCCATTATCTCGTTGAAAACAAGAGAAGTTACAGAACTATTCCAATAACATTTTACAATCTCACAGTATCAATAAATGCATTAATCTTTTTCTTAATAGGCACCTTGGGTTTGACAGCTATAATGCCGGTATTGATTAGTCTTCCAATAAAAACAAAACACAAGAAGAAATTTGTTCATTGGATGATATGTAATTGCAATTGGGTTATTATTACTGCAAATCACGGTGTGAGAAGAAAATTCATTAACAAAGAAAAACTTGATTTCTCAAAACCCTCGGTTATTATTTCAAATCATCAATCATACCTTGATTTGATTTACCTTTTGAGATTGAACCCAAAAATGATTGCATTTACTAATTCGTGGGTTTATAATAGTTTTTTCTTTGGGAAAATTATTCGCTTTGCAGATTTTGTTCCTGTTTTTCAAGGGCTGGATGAGAACTTCGAGAAGCTTAAAAAGAAGATTGACGAAGGCTATTCACTATTAGTATTCCCTGAAGGTACCCGCACTCCTGACGGAAACATAAGTCGATTTCATCAAGGAGCTTTTTATGTAGCCGATAAGTTGAACATTGATGTTCAGCCGGTTATGATACACGGTATTTTTGAGTGCATCCCAAAGCATGAATTTTACCTTAAAGCCGGCAAAATTCACATGAAGATTTTCGACAGGATAAAACCTGTCCATATAAATGAAGAAGCCGGCGAAACGCATAAGGAGCAAGCAAAAGAGATGACAAGGTTTTACCGCGAAGAGATGAAGAATCTTAAGCAAGAAGTTGAAACTCCAAGATATTTCAAAAGAAAGCTCATTGCTCAGTATATTTATAAAGGACCTGTATTGGAATGGTATATGAAAGCCAAGGTTCGTTCAGAAAACTATTACGAATTTTTCAATGATGTTATTCCAAGAGATGCAAGCATTGTTGATGTTGGTTGCGGATATGGTTTTCTTTCATTAATGCTGCATTATATTTCAAACGACAGAAAAATAACGGGCATAGACTATGATGAAGAAAAGATTAGTGTAGCTCAAAACATTCCAAACAAAACAGAAAACCTGAAATTTGTTTTATCAGACATTACTGAAGAGGATCTGCCTCTAGCAAATGTTTACATTCTAAACGATGTACTGCATTATATTCCAAAGGAAATGCAGATAAAAGTACTTAATCAATGCATGGAAAATGTTGGTGATGTAGGCTTTATAATTGTAAGAGATGCCGACACAAATCTAAAATCAAGAACGGCCGTAACAAAGTTTACCGAAATACATAGCACACGAATTGTGAAGTTTAACAAAAGTAAGTATAAACTGTCTTATTTTTCAGGGTCAGAAATTTCGGAAATTGCCCAAAACAAAGGATTTGTATGCGAAAGATTCGACCATGCAAAACTCACATCTAATATTACATACATAATCAGAAAACAAAGCAATGAATAAGTTTGATGTTGTAATTATTGGAGGTGGCTTAGGCGGCTTACTTTGCGGAAACATTCTCAGCAGAGAGGGCCTAAGTGTTTGTGTTCTGGAGAAAAACAACAAACTTGGGGGATGTATTCAGTCCTTTTCAAAGAATAAAGCAATTTTTAATACAGGATTAAATTACACCGAAAGCCTTGGTGAAGGTGAAGTTCTTTATCAGTATTTCAAGTATTTCGGAATAATGGACAAAATCAAGATTAAAAGACTTGATATTGAGCACTTTGACAAGATAAGTTTTGACAACGATAAAAACGAATATCCTTTTGCACAAGGTTATGATAATTTTATAGAATCACTTTCACAGCACTTTCCTAGCGAAAAACAAAACCTTAAGAAATACATAAAAGACCTTGAAGAAGTTTGCAATATCTTCCCTATGTATATGCTAAATGGGTCATCGGAAAAGTCGCATGAAAGCAAACTTCTAAACATAGGCGCATTTGATTATCTTGATTCTATTACAAAAAACCCAAAACTGAGGGAGATTCTTGGAGGTATGAATTCGCTATATGCCGGAGTAAAAGACAAAACTCCATTGTATATTCATGCTCTCATAAATTATTCGTTTATCAGAAGTGCATGGAGATTTGTTGATGGAAGTTCACAGTTGGCAGCACGAATAGCTGATGTTATAAATGAAAACGGAGGCAAAATAATAAGATCGACCAAAGTGACAAAGCTTGGCGGAGCAAATAATGAGATAGAATATGCTGAACTGGAAAATGGAGAGAAAATATTTGCAAAAACCTTTATTTCTAACCTCCACCCTTACAATACTTTAAAAATCACTGAACCAACACTTATTAAAAAAGCATTTCACAATCGCATAAAATCATTAGATAATACTATTGGAATGTTTAGCATGTATATCGTTTTGAAAAATAAAAGTTTCCCTTACATAAATTATAATCATCATCATTTTTCTGATGTTAATGTATGGACAACAAGATATAATAAAAAAACATGGCCGGAACATTACATGCTTTACACACCTGCAATTTCAAAATCGGATGAATGGGCCGATTCTATTATTGCTCTCACTTATATGGATTTTAAGGAGGTTGAGAAATGGACTGATACTTACATTGAAGAGAGAGGAAGCGAGTATCTCGACTTTAAGCAAAGAAAAGCGGAATTGCTATTGGATAAAATTGAAGAGAAATTTCCTGATATCAGAAAACATATACATTGCTATTATACTTCTACCCCACTTACATACAGAGATTACACAGGAACACCTGAAGGATCTTCATATGGAGTTCTGAAAGATTTCTCAAAACCTTTAACAACAATTATAACTGCAAAATCAAGAATAAGCAATCTGTTTTTTACAGGTCAAAATCTAAACATGCACGGAATTCTGGGTGTAGCAATAAGCTCTGCGCTAACTTGTTCGGAAGTTGTTGGATATGAATACCTTATAAACAAAATTATAAAGGCTTAAAATGAGTAACGAAAAAAAATATGATGTTGTAATAATTGGAAGCGGTATTGGCGGGTTGCTTTGCGGACTTATTCTTGCTAAGTCGCGGTATTCGGTTTGTATTCTTGAAAAACATCACCAAATAGGTGGCAATATTCAAACTTTCAAAAGAAAAGGATGCACTTTTACTACAGGCATGCATTATGTAGGCTCACTTGAAGAAGGTGAAATTCTCAATAAAGTTTTTAAATATTTGGGTATAATTGATAAAATTAAGGTAAGAAAGCTTGACGAAAAATGCTTTGAGAAAATCTATATTGAAGATGAAGAATTCAATTATGCGATGGGTATGGATAATTTTAAAGCCCAGCTCCTTGAATATTTTCCTGAAGAAAAAGATGCAATCGAAAAGTATATAAAGAAGATTGAAAGCATTTGGAAAAACATTAAGCTGATAAACCTGGAAGAAGTAACTGAAGCTGATATCTTCAAACTCGATAGTCTTACTGAAAACGCATATGATTTTATTGAATCATTAACTGACAATAAAAAACTCAAGGCATTGCTTGTTGCAACAAATGGACTCTACGCAGGAGTTAAAGAAAAAACTCCAATGCATATTCACGCAATAATCAATAAGTTTTTTATTAACAGCGCCTGGAAGCTAGACGAAAGTGAAGTATTACTTGCCGATGTAATAAAAAATGAAATTGAATCTTATGGGGGTGAAGTTTTAACAAACAAAGAAGTAAAGAAAATAAACTGTGAAAATGGCTTAGCTATTAATGCAGTTACTACCAACAATGAAGTATTTGAAGCACGAAATTTCATTTCCGACATTCACCCTGCAAAAACGACGGAATTATTAGAGGCGGGTTTACTCCGTAAAATATACGTAAACCGTATTAAAAACGCGGAAAATACAATCTCTTGTTTTTCTCTTTACATTGTTTTGAAGAAAAATTCTTTAAAACATATTAACTCCAACATATACTATTCCGACTCATGGAATGTTTGGGGTACCGACACTTACGATTCTAAAAACTGGCCAAAGGGATATATTTTCTACACTTCTCCAGACAAAGATAATGGTGAATATGCGGAAAGCGCTACTACCATTACGTATATGAAGTATGAAGAAGTTGAAAAATGGGAAAATACAACAATAGGTAAAAGAGGAGATGATTATCTGGATTATAAAAAGATGAAGGCCGAAGCTTTTTTAAAAGTAATAGAGAAGAAAATTCCCGACTTCAGAAGCCACATCGACACATATTATACAGCTTCTCCGCTAACATACCGCGATTACACAGGAATACCCGAAGGCTCGATGTATGGCATTATAAAAGACTGCAACAACCCTTTAGATTCCTTTATCTCTCATAACACCAAAGTAACAAATCTATTCCTGACAGGACAAAACATAAACCTGCATGGTATTTTGGGTGTAACCATGAGCGCTATGATATCGTGTTCTAACCTTATAGATATCAACAAACTTATTAAGGAAATTAAGAATGTTTAGCCTGAAGAATATAAGACCATTCAAAAAGTTCTATCCTCCAAGGGTAGCAGACAAATCTGTAATTAATACCAAGAGAAAAGAAATTGCAGACAACTATTTTGTATGTGGCGATTGTAAGCTTAAGAAAAATAAGTTTGGGCTTTGGGATATGTATATAAATGTCAGTGGATTTGAAGCAGGTGTGAAAAACGGCATTTTAACCAAAGAACTAGCATACTTTCAGGAAGATTCCTTTATGAAAAGAATCAAAGAGCTTGTCCCATCTACGTTTTATCTTAAGTTTCTGAGGATGTTTGTGGGTATTTTCAACAGAAATATTGCATTGCATGTCCCTGACGAATACAAAAAAGAGATTTATGGAGTTTCCTTAAGTGCCTCACCTGATTTTAACTTCGTATCCAAACCATATTTCCGGATGCTTAATTATCATGCAGCTCACGATATTGGCCATGCTCTTCAGAATATGAATATGGTTTATTGCACTGCTTTTGGTGTAAAAGGGGATAAAACCGATGACGGTAAAATGCTTATAGGAAGAAATTTCGACCTTTATATTGGAGATGATTTTGCTCTTAACAAAATTGTGACTTTTGTTAATCCTGACAAAGGGCACAAATTTGTTTCAATTGGCTGGGCAAGTATGATTGGAGTAATATCCGGGATGAATGAAAAAGGACTGACAATAACTTATAACTCGGCAAAATCAGCAATCCCATTTTCTGCAAAAACTCCGGTGTCAATTCTGGCAAGGAAAATCTTACAATATGCTTCAAATATTGACGAAGCCTATCAAATTGCAAAAGAATATAAAACATTTGTATCGGGTGCATTCTTTGTAAGTTCAGCTTCGGAAAAAAGATTCGTTATACTTGAAAAGACAACAAAAAATCTCGACATTTTTGAAAGCGGCACTGATGTTCTGATTCAAACAAACCACTTCCAGAGCAACAAGTTCAAAAACACAAAACTCAACCTAAAAAACATTGAAGAAAGCTCATCAATGTACCGATGGGAAAGAACACAAGAGCTCATAAATAAAAAGCAAAAACACAGCATTATCACTGTGGCCGAAATGCTTAGAGACCAAAAAGGCAAAAATGACGAGCATATTGGGATAGGAAACGAGAAAGCAATAAACCAACTTATAGGTCATCACTCTATAATCTTCAAGCCCGAGGAGTTAAAATTCTGGATTTCTAGCCATCCTTATCAGCTTGGTTGTTATGTAGCATATGACATGAATAAAGTCTTTGACAACCCAGAGGAATTTGGTTTAGAAATCTATGAAGAAAGCCAAAACATTCCTGAAGACAGCTTTATGCATACAGAAGAATTTATCAATTTTAAAGATTTTCGAACCGAAACACACAGGCTTGAAAAATTGTTAAAGAAGAAAAACCATGGTATAACCGAAGAGCATATCAACAAATATATAAAGTCAAATCCCAATTACTATCAAGCATTGTATGTTGCCGGCTTGTATTACAAAAGCTTAGGCAACAAAGAAAAAGCCAATGAATTATTCCATAATGCCCTATCTAGGCAAATTCCCTGGCTGTCGGATAGGAGGAAGATTGAGAATTCTTGAGTCCTTAATTTATTTCCTCCAATTGCAAAAACATCTTACTTTTGCTCTAACAAATTGAATTGGAAAATTACTAATACAGTTTCTTATTATGTTTACACCGGAATTTGAAGTTGGAAAACTGCCAATAAGCGAAATCAAGAAATATCAGGAAAAGGAATTAGGCAAAGCACTTGAGTATCTCGCAGCAAAGTCGAAGTTTTATATTGACTTTTTCAAAAACAACAAGATTGACATAAGCAAAATAAAAAAGATTGAAGATCTTAAGCATATTCCCTGCACAACAAAAACTGATTTACAATCCAGGAATATGGACTTTTTGTGTGTTGAGGAAAATAAGATTATTGATTATATAACAACTTCAGGCACACTTGGCAATCCCGTTACTTTTGCAGCCACTGAAAATGACTTAAACAGACTTGCATTAAATGAATATTTATCATTTGTTTGTGCCGATGGTACTCCTGATGATATTTATCATCTTATGATAACAATGGACCGAAGATTTATGGCCGGATTGGCCTATTTCATTGGGCTAAGAAAGTTGGGCGCAGGAATTGTCAGAGTCGGACCGGGAAATCCGGAGTTGCAATTTGATACTATCAAAAGGATTTCTCCAACTTTTATAATTACAATACCTTCTTTTATACCAACGCTTATCGAATTTGCAGAGGAGAGAAAAATTGATTTTCGCAATTCTTCTGTTAAAGCTGCAATCTGCATTGGAGAGCCGTTGAGAGACAGCAACTTCAACCTCAACAAGCTCGGGCAACATATAAAATCAAAGTGGGACATAAACTTATATTCTACTTACGCATCTACTGAAATGGGAGCTGCTTTTACAGAATGTAAGCATGGCATTGGCGGACATCATCACCCTGAAATGATTATTGCGGAATTTCTTGATGAGAAGGGCAACCAAGTTGCTGAAGGAGAACTCGGAGAAGTTACTATCACTAACCTCGGAGTTGAAGGAATGCCGCTTCTGAGATTTAGAACAGGTGATATTTGCACTTACTTCACAGAACCATGTGCCTGCGGCAGAAACTCTCTGAGAATTGGGCCGGTTGTTGGTAGAAAAAATCAGATGATAAAATATAAAGGAACTACATTATTCCCTTCTGCCCTTTTCGAGATTCTAAATGATATTCCTGAAGTTAAAAATTATATAATTGAGGTTTCAACAAACAACATTGAGACTGACGATATAATTGTAAAAATTGGGAGCACTATACAATCTAAAGTTTTCGAAAAAGATATTAAAGATCATTTCAGAGCAAAGCTAAGAGTTGCGCCAAATATTGAGTTTAAAGACCCAAAGGAAATTAGCAAACTACAAATGCCTGAAAATAGTCGTAAGCCGATATTGTTTATTGATAGTCGGACTAAGAATTTCTAAGCACAATACGAAATGTAGTGCCTTTTTTAATGCCGGAGCTTTTTACAAAAAGCCGCCCTTTGTGGTAATTTTCTATTATACGTTTACTTAATGAAAGTCCCAACCCCCAGCCACGCTTCTTGCTAGTGTATCCGGGCTGAAAAATTGATTTGAACTTTGATTTGTGAATCCCCTTACCTGTGTCAGTAATATCAACAAACACTTGAGTTTTGTGTTCCTGAACAAGTATAGACAACACTCCTTCGCCATCCATAGCATCAACAGCATTCTTAATTATATTCTCAATTACCCACTCGAAAAGATTGGAATTTAGCTTAACATTTATTACAGTATTAAGTTCTGGATATACTTTAAACTTAACCTTTTTGGAAGTTCTGGTTTTCATATATTCAACAACCTCATGGATAACCTCAACAATATTCAATTCTGTAAGGTTTGGGGGCGAACCAATCTTTGAAAATCTCTCAGTTATATTTTCAAGTCTCCTAATATCTTTTGATATTTCATTAATTGTTTCTTTGTCAATATTTCTCATTTTTAATATTTCCACCCAAGCCATTAAAGAAGATAAAGGTGTTCCAAGCTGATGTGCAGTTTCTTTAGACATACCAACCCATACCTGGTTTTGCTCTGCATTTCTGGCAGTACTAAAAAGAAGATATGATATTACAAGAAATATGGCAATTACGAATAACTGAGCAGGCGGATAATACCTCAATTGTTTTAGCAAAGCTGAATTTGTATAATACACATAGCAAGTTCCATGTCCGGGCAAGTTGATAATTATTGATGGATTTTTATCAGTCATACGAGAAATAAGCTTTTTAGAAAAATCCGGATCAGAAATATCCATGTCTTCAATATTTCCATGTGCTATAATTTTTGTTTTCGTGCTGTCTGTAATTATGACAGGAACATTAGCAGAATTAATAACAACCTCAGAAATAAATGACTCAATAATATCATCTAAAACATCTCTTAGCTCAGTAAATAGCCTCGAATCGTTATAATAAATATATTCTGTGTTTTTTTCAACAGTAAAAGGTATAGGTGAATATTCAGAAAAGAAAGCTTTAAGCTTTCCGTCAAACTTGGTAAAATGGCTGTATTTACTATCCAAATTTGCACTGGTAATTATGTTTTCGTTTTCATCAACAAGAATTACAGGAATTGTTTTATTTCCTAAAACAATTTCTGAATAAAAAGTAATATCCTCATCCAATGCAGCTGCAAATATTTTGTGATATGCCGAAGCCCATATCTGAACCCTGTTTTTCTCTTCCTTTTTTATTTCCTCAAAAAATTCTTCGGTATATTTAACGAGGCTTGCTCTTTTCTGGACTGCATCAGCCCACATAGCAACCTTAACACTTTCATCTCGGGCAATCTTCCTAACAACAACATCTGTATACCATAAAGATGCTCCTACTATAACAACCGCAAAGCCAAGAAGAAAAAACTTCCATCGTTGTTTTCGAGAATAAACATTAAATGCAATTTTCATAAAAAGGAGTTACTGAGTATTATTTTTAAAAGCATTTACAAATATAACAACGATTGCTTACAACAAATATGATAATACAATGAATAAAAAAACAAATCACAATGATAAACCTTAAACCTTCAGCCCAATTATAAGAATATCATCAATTTGCTCATTGCCATTGCTCCATTCTTTATATTTTTCATCAAGTAAGTTAGGTTGTGATTTAAGAGGGGCTTCATGTATCTCGATTAACAGGTTTTTAAACCTCTCTGCATTGAATCTTCTGTTTGTCTCAGCATTTAGCTGATCAATAAATCCATCAGAAAACAAATAAAACGTATCATTTTGTGTCAGATTAAACTCGTGATTTTGAAACTGCTTTTCAACAGACGATAGTGAAACCGACTGGTTATCGCCTTTAATCTCAATAAGAGAATGACCATTTACCTTTGTTTCTATAACTTTCTCAGAATCTATATTAAAGCTTAACTCATCAGATTTCCTAATTATGTATAATGGGCTTCTTGCTCCGGCAAACTGAACTTTCTGTGTTTTTTTATTTATAAACAAAACACTCATATCTATACCGTCATTAGCCTTTTCATCTTTTTCTTTCTGGTATAATGCGCTTTTAACTTCCTGCCTAAGAATATCAAGAATATCAGAAGCCTTGGCAATATCTTCTCTCCTGGCAATTTCATTAAGAAATGCAATTCCCAGCATACTCATAAATGCACCCGGAACACCATGACCTGTGCAGTCGGCACATATAACAACAGTGAAATCGTCTATACTCTTTACCCAATAAAAATCACCGCTAACAATATCTCTGGGTTTATAATAAATCATGGAATCTTGCAAAATATCATTCAATATTTCTTCAGATGGCAGCAGCGCAGATTGAATTAGCTTTGCATAATTAATGCTATCTGTAATCCTTTGGTGACTAGCTTCTATATACTCCTTTTGCCTGACAACATAGTCGCGCTGTGAAGATATCTCGTCCCTTTGGGTTCTAATTTCTTCATTCTTTTGATTTATTTCTGAGTTCTGTAACTCTAAAAGTTCATTTGCAGTTTTTTTAGCTTTATACTGTCTGTAAATAAGATAAGATAACCCTACAACCAAAATAAACCCTGATAGAAATATTATTGTATATGTTCGTTGCTTTGCAACTTCTCCTTTTTGCAATGCAATTTCAGCCTCTTGTAATGCTTTTTCTTTTGTCAGATTTTCAATTTCCAGTTGCTTTCTTTCAGTTTGAAACCTTGCCTCCATTTCTGAAGTAGCCTTTGCCATGTCTGAACTAAATATACTATCTTTTAGTATTAGTGCATTATTCGCATAAATAAGAGCCGACTTAAAATCGCCAATTGCCTCATATGATTTAATTAGCCATTTTGTTGCATCAAGCTGGGAATTAATAAAGCCTGATTTATAAGCCAGGTCGAATGATGATTTACCAAACACAACAGACTTTCTATAATTTCCTGTTAGAAAATACAATTCAGCCATTGCATTTTTTGTAGACATTACGCCATTAATATTACCTGTATTCTCAAATATCTCCAACGCCTTATTGCTATATTCAATAGCCTTAAAATAATTCTGCAGATTTTTATTAACTAATGAAAGTCCGGAATATGAATGTGCAGTGCCCGACTGGTCTTTATACTCAATAGCTTTTTCTAATGCCTTTAAAAAATACTCTTCAGCAACTTTTGGCTGTTTATTCTCATCGCTCGACATTCCCATTACTATCAATAGATTAATAATTCCTTTTCTATCCCCAATCTTCTCTCTAATCTCTAGCGATTTTCTAAAATATTCAAGTGCAATATCGTGGTTTTTCATATAATAATGCAAAACTCCAATATTATAATAGCCGGTGCCCGACCTTGCGGCATCGTTGTTTTTTTCAAAAAGATCAAGTGCTTTTTGATAAAACTCTAACGCTTTTGAATAATTCCCTTGCACATGATAAACATTTCCGATATTGTTTAAAACTCCGGCCAAAAATGGTTCATTGCCTGATTTCTCATAAGACTCAAGAGCCTTCATGTTAAACTCTATTGCTTTATCAAGCTCCCCAAGATACCTGTATATAACTCCAAGATTATTATATGAATCTTGAAGTAGTTTTCCTTCTTCTCCAAGACTTTCTGCAATTTCCAATGCTTTCAAATAATCCGCTAAAGCATCATTATATAATCCTTTAAGTCTGTTGCAATTACCATAAATAATATAGCACTGACCGATTGCAACACTTGCTTTTCTGGCAATTTCAGAATTCTTTGATTTCTCAAGGTCTTTTATTAAAACAATTATGCTATCAATAATTTCAATTGACTTTTGCGGATTACTTTTATAAAGAGTATAAACATTTGCAATTGCTCTTTCGGCATTTAACGCCATCAACTTGCGTGAATCATCCATACCAAATAAAACTTCACGCGATTGTTGAAAGTAATAAATTGCAGAATCAGGATATTTAACAGCAAGCTCTTGAGCAATATCAAAATATAATCTAGACTTAATAGTGTCTGATTTTGACTTTCCTAATTCATTTAATAAGCTGTCAACATTGGAAGTTTGCGGAAATGCAAACAGAGGCAAAATGGCGAAAAGAAGTGTGAAGCGCGACATAACTAAAAGATTTTCACAATAATAACAAAAATAATGACATCTTTTAGTTAATGAAACAAAATCTCTTAGGGTATGTTCATAAATTTATGCGACTGCAGTGAGGTCTGCCATTTGGGATTTTGCTTTATATAATCTACAATATCAGGGAGAATAATTCTAAATCTGCTCCATTCAGGTTGAAGAAAAAGTATGCATTTAGTTTTTACAAGAGCAGCATTGTCTTCTGCCCATTTAAAGTCGGATGTTTGCTGAACAATAACTTTCAATTCATCAGCCAATAGCAGCAATTCTCTTCTAGGTGGAGATTTTGGTTTGGGAGAAACGCAAATCCAATCGAAATGACCCGAGAGAGGATATGCTCCTGAAGTTTCAATAAAAATTTTCGCACCACCCTTCTTAAGCCCTTCGCATAAAGGCCCGAGATTATACATTAGCGGCTCCCCTCCTGTTATAACAATAGATTTTGCCGGATACTCCAGAGCCCTTTTGATAATATCTTCCGTTTTTGCCAATGGATGCATGGCTGCATTCCAAGATTCTTTAACGTCACACCAACTACAAGCAATATCGCATCCACCTATTCTAAGAAAAAATGCAGCCTTCCCTGTATTATAGCCTTCCCCTTGCAAAGAATAAAATTCCTCCATAACAGGAAGTAACAAGCCATTGTCAAGCTCTTTTTTCTGTTGTGAGGTTAGATTATATAATTTATATTGGCTCAACTTATCCGTAGATTTCTTTTTTTGAAGCCTTAAGAGTATTCATAAGCAACGACACTATTGTCATTGGCCCTACTCCACCTGGCACAGGAGTAATCATTGATGCTTTTGCCGAAACTTCATCATACTTAACATCACCTATCAACCTGAATCCGGTCTTTGAAGTTGAAGACTCAACCCTATGAATTCCAACATCTATAACTACTGCACCTTCTTTAACCATATCCGCCGTAACAAATTCAGGCTTGCCTATTGCAACAATAAGTATATCTGCCTTTGAAGTAATTTCTTTTATCTTTTTTGTTTTGCTGTGGCATATTGTTACGGTAGAATTTGCATTTTCATTATTCATAGACATCAGTATGCTCATTGGTCTGCCAACAATATTGCTTCTTCCAAGAACAACACAATTTTTTCCGGAAGTTTCGATGCCCGACCTTTTGATTAGCTCCATAATACCATTTGGTGTAGCGGAAACGTACGAAGGTAACCCTATTGTCATTCTTCCAACATTAACCGGATGAAATCCATCAACATCCTTAGCGGGGTTAATTGCCTGAATAACTTTATTCTCATCAATATGCTTTGGCAATGGCAACTGCACAATAAAACCGTCTATTTCAGGATCATCATTCAAAAATTTCACAGTTTTAAGCAACTCTTCCTCAGATGTATCTGCAGGCATATTATAAACAGACGAATCGAACCCAACCTCTTTGCAAGATTTTTCTTTACTAGCAACATAAGTTTCACTAGCCGGGTCGTTACCAACCAAAATTGCAGCTAAATGTGGCACTTTCCCATCATTATCCTTAATCTTCATAACAACGCTAGCAATTTCTTCCTTTATGTCGTTGGCTATTTTCTTACCATCAATTATAGTCATCCTATTATTTTTTTATCTACATTAAAACAATAAACCTTATCAAAACCTAATTCAATAAAAGGCATTATCTTTTCATTCCTGACATTGCCCTCATGATATTCTTCATTTTGCCTTCACCGCCCGACATCATTTTCATCATCTTTCTAGTATCTTCAAATTGTTTGACCAATTTATTGACTTCCTGAATTGATGTCCCACTTCCTTCTGCGATTCTTTTTCTACGATTTCCGTTTAGAATCGTAGGATTCTTTCTTTCATGTGGAGTCATAGAGTATATTATAGCTTCAATTCCTTTGAAAGCATCATCTTCAATATCCATGTCTTTAATTGCTTTGCCCATTCCGGGTATCATGCTAACCAGATCTTTAACATTGCCCATTTTTTTAATTTGCTGCAATTGGGCAAGAAAATCATCAAATCCAAATTGATTTTTAGCAATCTTTTGCTGTAATTTCCTGGCTTCTACTTCATCAAATTGTTCCTGAGCTTTTTCAACAAGAGAAACAATATCGCCCATACCAAGAATTCTGTCGGCCATCCTTTGAGGATGAAAAAGGTCTATTGCTTCCATTTTCTCCCCAACACCAACAAATTTAATTGGCTTATCAACTACCGCGCGAATAGTAAGAGCAGCACCGCCACGTGTATCACCATCAAGCTTTGTAAGAACAACACCGTCATAATCAAGTCTTTCGTTAAATGCATTAGCCGTATTTACGGCATCTTGACCCGTCATAGCATCAACAACAAAAAGAATTTCCTGAGGGTTAAGTGCTTTTTTCAGGTTTGATATTTCGTCCATCATTTGAGCATCAATAGCCAAACGGCCTGCAGTATCTATAATTACTACCTGATGCCCCATGTTTTTTGCATGGATTACAGCCTTTTTAGCAATTGAAACCGGCTCTTTGGAATCAATCTCTGAAAAAACTTCAACCTTTATCTGTTCACCAAGAACTTTAAGCTGCTCAATAGCTGCGGGTCTATAAACGTCACATGCTGTTAACAATACTTTTTTGCCTTTTTTACTCTTAAGATAATTTGCAAGTTTAGCGGAAAAAGTTGTTTTACCACTACCCTGCAAACCAGCAATAAGAATAATAGCCGGACTGCCTTTAAGATTAATTTCCGTGTTTTCAGAACCCATAAGCAAAGACAGCTCTTCATGAACAATCTTTACCATAAGCTGACCCGGAGAAACTGCTGTTAACACATTTCGTCCTAGTGCTTTTTCTTTTATTGTTTCAGTAAATGTCTTAGCTATCTTATAACTTACGTCGGCATCAAGCAAAGCACGCCTAATATCCTTTAACGTTTCTGCAACATTAATTTCTGTGATATGCCCCTGACCTTTCAGGAGCTTAAACGCTCGGTCAAATTTTTCTGTTAAGCTTTCAAACATGGTTTCCAAATTTTTTGCAAAATTATCATTTATTTCCAAAAGTATCCTAAAGTTTATAAACTCAATTGATTAAATCAATGATTTATTATTATGTGAATTTATAATGGAAAAGTGTTGAAAAGTTCTTTGCGAACAGCAAGTTTGACCTTTATATTTTGACTATATTTACAGCAAGGATTAAACCCCAAATAAATTATTGTAGATTTTTTACGTATCTTTGCAAGCTAATTTTGAAAGGGTGTTTATATGTCCATTCAGAGTAAGAGATTGAAAAATAACAACATTATTGGATGGAAGAAGATTACGGATTTATTATGGATAAGCCCCAACAGGTTGAAACATTTGAAAAAATGTTGAATGAGAATTTGGGTGTTTATTTTGACGTTGATGATTTTGAGCAAATTATTGATTATTATCATTATGAAAGCTTATTCGAAAAGGCCATTCATGCTGCTGAGCTTGCTATTGATTTACATCCGGCATCAATTTCTCTAAAACTTAGAATAGCGTCTCTTTTAGCATCATCTAATGATGAAAAAGGCGCACTATCATTAATAAATGAGATTGAGAATTCAGACCCTGACAATGTTGATATTTATTTAACAAAAGGCGCTATTTATTCTCAACTTAAAGATTATAAAAAAGCCATAGATGCATACAACAAAGCCCTTCCTATGGCAGAAGAGCCTGATTATATCTGCTGCAATATAGCTTTCGAATACGAAAACCTGGGTGAATACAATAAAACTATTGAATATTTAAAGAAAGCGCTAGATTATAATCCAGATAATTATGTTGCAATGTTTGAAGCTGCTTATTGCTTCGATCTTCTAGCCCTAAATGAAGAAAGCATATCGTTTTTTATGAAACACATAGATAAACACCCCTACTCTACTGAAGCATGGTTTAATCTTGGAGTTTCATACAATAACGCCAATATGCATGAGAAAGCTATTGAAGCATTAGATTATTGCCATGTTATTTTGGAAGACCACAAACCTGCATATATTCAGAAAGCATTTGCCTATTCCGGATTGAATCAATATGACATGGCTATTGAATGTTATAAAAACAGCGTAGATAGTATTGAAGACAATCCAATGGTTCTTTATTACATCGCCGAAGCCTATGAGAAAATGGAGAATTTTTCTCAGGCTATAGTTTATTACAACCAGGCAATAGAGCTGGACGAAGAAATTACAGATGCGTGGATTGGGTTGGGTGTATGTGAACTCGAGGCGGGAAATGTTTCCAAAGCAATTAATTCTATGCTTAAAGGACTGTCAATGGATCCAGAAAACACTTCATACCTCTGCTTAGTGGCAGACGCTTATCATACTGCTGGGGATAAAGAAAACTTTATAAAATATTACGAGAAAGCACTGTATTTTGATAATATAGATGCCGAAACATGGTTTGATTATGCTGATTCTCTGATTACTTTTAGAGATTTCGAAGAAGCAATAAATATTATAGTAAGAGGAACTGAAGCTATTAAAGAACTGCCAGCATTTAATTACCGAACGGCAATTTGTCTTTATTTTTCGGGCAAACAAGGTGAAGCTGACTTTTTCCTTGAGGAAGCCCTGAGAGAAGATATTGGATTCCTTGATTATAAGATTTTAGAAAAATATCCCGAATTAAGCAGCTTTGATTCCTACGTTAGAATAATTGGAAGTTACGGCCCTTGATAAACCGCAAATCTCACCCTATTAATCATTAATTCACTAGTTACTATTATGTCTGAGAAAATCTTAAAGCACTTATTTATATTCTTTAGGGGGGTTGCGATGGGTACTGCCGATATTATACCGGGTGTCTCTGGTGGAACCATTGCTTTAATAACAGGCATTTACGAAAAGCTGATTTCAAGTATTAAATCAATTAATCCGGCAATCCTAAAGTTTGCATATAAGGAAGGAATAGCTGCAGCCTGGAAAAAAATTAACGGAAATTTTCTATTAGTACTGTTTTCAGGCATACTGGTCAGTATCTTCTCACTAGCCAAAGTCATTTCATGGCTTATGGAAAACCACAAGTTACTAGTATGGGCTTTTTTCTTCGGACTTATTGCTGCATCAGCTATTTACATTTGGAAAAAGATTAACGGACACAAACTTATAAGCTTATTATTTCTTATAATTGGAGCAGCAATCAGTTATTATATTACTATAGCAACTCCTTCCACAACTCCTGAATCATTAGGATTTACTTTCTTTGCCGGCTTAATTGCAATCTGCGCTATGATACTTCCGGGAATTTCCGGCAGTTTTATTTTACTGCTTATGGGCAAATACGAGTATATTTTAAATGCAGTAAATGAATTAAAAATTGAAGTATTAGCTGTGTTTGCTGCCGGATGTATTGTTGGTATTATAAGTTTTGCAAATATTATATCGTGGCTTTTTAAAAAACTGCCCAATATCACACTGGGTTTATTGACTGGCTTTATGATTGGCTCACTAAATAAACTGTGGCCTTGGAAACAAGTTATTGAAACAAGAATAAATTCAAAAGGAGAAATAATTCCTCTTATTGAAAAAAGCGTATCCCCCTTTTACTATCAACAAATTGAAAATTCTGACCCATTAATACTTTCAGTAATACTTGTATCTTTTTCAGGCTTTATTTTAGTATTTTTGATAGAATATTTGGCCACTAGGAAGTTTGACAAAATAAAATAAAATGAGAATTTTTGGCCTCATCGGAAATACACTAACTCATTCATGGTCTAAAAAATACTTTGATGAGAAATTCAGTAATGAAAATATTACTGATGCTTCCTATGAATTATTTCCAATACCCCGTATTAATGAGGTTTTTAAACTCATATTCCAAAACAAGGATATAGTAGGCCTTAATGTTACAATTCCATATAAAGAGCAAATTATGCCTTACCTTAACGAAATTTCTGAAGAGGCAAAAAAGATTGGAGCTGTAAACACTTTAAAAATAAAGCATTTGGAAGATGAAATATCTATAAAAGCCTACAATACTGATATTTACGGATTTGAAGAATCAATAAGACCATACTTGTCTCCATCAATTAAAAAAGCTCTAATACTTGGCACTGGGGGTTCCTCCAAAGCTGTCGCATATGTCTTCGAAAAACATAAAATTGATTATACAATGGTTTCACGCTTGAAGAAAAGTGACAAAATAATTCTTTGGCATGAGATAAAAACAGAGGAATTCAAAGCATACGATATAATTGTCAATGCAACACCTATAGGTATGTATCCAAATTCAGGAGAAAAACCTTTACTTCCCTACCATCTTCTAAATTCTAAACAAATATTGTTCGACTTAATCTACAACCCTGAAAAAACATGCTTCCTAAAGGAAGGCAAAAAAAAAGGGTGCACAATTATTAACGGGCTAGAAATGTTGAAAAAGCAAGCAGAAAAATCATGGGAAATTTGGAATGAATAATAAACTTCGAAAAAAATAATAATTAACACAAATATTCATCAATGCGCATTCTTAGAAAATTCTTTACAATATATTTATTAGCGCTAGTTTTTCATTTAAGCGTTAATGCACAAATTCCAGCCAATTATTATAGTGGAACTGAAACCATTAACGGGCAAGAATTAAAAACAGCTTTATTTTACATCATTAAAGACCACACCGCTTTGTCTTATGCAGATCTTTGGTCAGCATTTTATTATACAGACAGAAAGCCTAACGGTAAAGTATGGGATATGTATTCTGACAAACCGGGACAAACTCCTCCTTATGAATACACTTTCTTTTCTGACCAATGTGGCAATTATAATTCTGAAAATGACTGCTATAACAGAGAACATAGCTTTCCTAAAAGCTGGTTTAATGACGCTAATCCGATGTACACCGACATGTTTCATCTGGTTCCTACTGACGGTTATGTAAATGGCAAAAGGTCTAATTATCCATACGGAAGAGTTGGAACTGCAACATGGACATCTCTAAATGGAAGTAAACTCGGCAATAGCAACTTCCCTGGCTATACGGGCGTAGTATTTGAGCCAATTGATGCTTACAAAGGTGATTTTGCCAGAGCATATTTTTATATGGTAACAAGATATCAAGATAAAGTTGCAAATTGGAATTCAGCAATGCTAAATCACACATCATATCCGGCTTTTACTGCTTGGGCACTAGACCTTCTGATGCTGTGGCACGAGCAAGACCCTGTAAGCCAAAAAGAGATAGATCGCAATAATGCTATATATTATGATTATCAAGGGAATAGAAATCCATTTGTCGACCACCCAACCTTTGCACAAAGAATCTGGGGTACTTTAGATGAAATTCTCATATTCTCTTCTCAGCCAATTTTAAACGCTGTTCCGGGAAATTTATATAGCTATACAATCACAACTCAATTAACATCAAAAAATAAATCTACAATAACCATTACTTGCGAAGAGCAACCAAACTGGCTAACTTTTGAATCGACCGGCAGCGGAACCGCATTATTGCATGGAACACCTGAGCTATCTGACATCGGCATTAGTGACGTAATTTTAAAAGCAACATACCTGGAACAAACAATATATCAATCATTTTCTATTGAAGTTACAGAAACTGAAATCAATTACCCGCCCGTATTTGGCGATATTTATTTTGCACCAACAACTCCATATGATTACGAAAGCGTGACTGTTTATGCTGAAATTACTGACCCTAATGCAGACCCTATAGATGCAGAGTTAAAATGGGGCATTACTTCAACTGCTCTTAACAATACTCTTTTAATGACAAAGTCAGAAGATATTTTCTCGGCAACAATTCCACCCAATAGCAATGGAACAACAGTATATTTTAAAATTATTGCTTCAGACGATAACGATGGAGAAAGTCAATCAAGCATATATAATTACTCAGTAACTACAACAGAAATTGTGGAGCACCAAAACTGTCTGTCTAGTATTTATGCACATTGTTCAAATAACAATAGAGCTATAAGCATATACAACAATTGCTTTGCGATTCACCATGTAAAATTGTATTCTTTAGCTGGTCAGCTATTATATATAAAAGAAGTTAAAGGCTATAACAACCCAACAGTTATAGAAATCCCAGAACTTAAACCAGGATTGTATTTATTGAAAATAAACAATAACACACATACCAAAACGATAAAGATTTTTATTAGATAGTGAAAATTTATATTGTTTTGTAATACTTTTTACGACCTTCCGGAACTTGCAGTGTTTTTTCCTCTTCTTTGGTAAAAGAGAAGAAGCAATGCAGTAAAAACAAAACCTCCAATTAATCCGTTTACAGGCCTAATATCAGGATTTTCAGGTGGACTAATAAACATCCTGTATAAACCAAAAGCTATTCCATAAACTCCCACTAACAGCAATAAATAAAAGAGAATCTTATCAAACATTTTTTCAAGAGGAGTTTCGGGCTCCGGCTTTTTCCTAACATATCTAACCCATCTTTTCTGACCTGTTGGCTGAGATTTTGTTGTTGCAGGCCTGTAATAAACTTTAGTAATTACAATCCCGTTTTTTAGCCTTAAATCATATTGTCGTTTTTTTATTGGGTCAGTTAGTATCTGATGAGCCTCATTGAGTTTTTGAAACTTCTCTTTTGAGCCTTGATCTTTATTAATATCAGGATGGCATTCTTTAGCTTTTTTCCTGAATGCTTTTCTAATCTGATCAACAGAAGCGTCCTTGCCAACCTCTAATATCTGATAATAATTTGCCAATCGATTGCCCTTTAATTACTGCCACAAATTTTATTTAGTGACATCAACTTGCATTTGTAACTCTGTTGGATATTGAAAAACTTTAAGATCAAAGAATGGAATAACTGCAAAAATATGATCAAAAATATCCGCTTGTATGTTTTCAAAATTCTTCCAAACAATATCATTTGTAAAAGCATATATCTGAAGAGGAATTCCTTTTTCATCAGGCTGCAACTGCCTTACCATAAAAATCATTTCTTTATGAATTTTTGGATGACCTGCAAGATAGTTTTCAATATAGGCCCTGAAAGTACCAAGGTTTGTTAATCGACGCCCATTTACAGGGCTTGAAACATCGACATTGTTAATCTTATTATACTCATCTATTTCTGCTTTTTTTGATACGATATAGTCTTTCAAATAATGTATTTTGCTATACTTCTCAATCATTTCATCGTCGCAAAACCTTACACTTTTCAGATCAACATACACAGAACGCATAATTCTTCTGCCACCGGTTTGAACCATTCCTCTCCAGTTTTTGAAAGAGTCACTAACTAATGCATAAGTTGGGATTGTTGTTATTGTTCTATCAAAATTTTGAATTCTAACAGTATGTAAAGAAATATCAATTACATCACCATCGGCGCCATATTTAGGCATTTCAATCCAGTCGCCAATCTGAACAAGATCATTAGAAGTGACCTGAACCCCACCAACAAAATTCAAAATAGTATCTTTAAAAACCAACATCAGAATAGCTGTAGCTGCACCCAATCCAGTAAGAAGATATACAGGAGATCTATCCAATATTATAGATAAAACTAAAATTGCAGCAATTATTCCAAGAATAATTTTCAACCCTTGAATATACCCTGAAATTGGGCGTGATTTCGACACTTCATAAGAGTCATAAACTCCTTTAACAACATCCAAAAAAGAATAAAAAACTAATAAGCCAAAGATTACAATATAAATATTGGTTGCAATAAATGTTTTATCAACAATTACGGGATATTCCGACATAAGCGCCGGCCCCATCCAGTAAATTACAAACACCGGAGCAAGGTGAGATAATTTCAGAAATAGTTTTTTATCCAATAAATTCTTGGTCCAAACACTTGGCTTTTTACCAAGCATTTTCCTTACAAACACTAGAATTACATTTTTTGCTATCCAATTAACAACGTAGCAGAGTATAAATAGAATAATTACAAAAAGAACTGCTTTTGCATTATAAACTCCAACATCAGACATTCCAATTTTTTCAAGTAATTTCTGAAGTATCTTCCCTAACCCTAAAATATCTAATACAATCATTTTGTTTAGTTTAAAGTTTATTAAAATGCTAAGATACAAAGAGAAAAGTAAATAAAAAAATATAGAGGCCTGCATAAATGCTCGTAATCGAGGAAATCAATGCGCAAAAACAATTATTTACATACTTTTTTAGAAAAACTCTTAAAAACATTTGTAATATAAAAATATTTTGCCGAATTTTGCACTCCTTAAAAAGAAGTAGTTATTATTCATCATATAATTGAATTAGAAATGTCAAAAGTTTGTCAGATATTAGGGAAAAAAACGATCTCCGGGAATAATGTTTCACATTCAAACATTAAGACAAAAAGGAAATTTAAGCCTAACTTACATACTAAAAGGTTTTTTATTCCCGAAGAAGGTCAATGGATTACATTGAAAGTTTCGGCTAAAGGTATTCGCCACATAAACAAAAAAGGCATTAAAGCATGCCTCGTTGATGCTATTGAAAAAGGGAACATTAAATAAGCAGGAATTTTTGTCAAGATCTAAAGGTTGTCATAATTGGCAACCTTTTTTTATATTGCAAACAAATTACCGGACAATACAATAAATTCTACTGCAATTTGTTATTCTTTGTGTAACCTCTTATTTTTACAAGCTTAAACACATCTTTTTAGCTAATGAGAAAAACGATATCCGGAATATTTATTACATCGGCAATTATTCTCCTTGCTGTTTTTCTGATGTCATCTTCAGGTAAGGACCCAAGACCAAGCAGACAGGTTGTTCAACTATCCGGACTTATAGTTACAGGAGACAGTCTAAAACCGGTTTCTTTTGCAACAATTTGGGTTAAAAACACCAGAAGAGGTACGGTATCTGACTATTACGGGTTTTTCAATATAGCTGTAAGAGAACTTGACACTCTCAGATTTTCAGCTGTAGGATATGACGAAGTTTTATATGTTATTCCTGATACTTTGAGCTCAATAAGATATTCTATAATTCAGGTTATGACTCAAGACACAATTGTTTTACCTGAAACAGTTATATACCCTTGGCCATCAAGAGAGCAGTTTCGCAGAGCATTCCTAACAGTAGATGTTCCGGAAGATGATTATGAAAGAGCTATGAGAAACTTAGCCCGCGCCGAGATGAAAGAGCGAATGGAGAATATGGCACTAGATGGGGCTGGCAATTTCCGGAATTACATGAATCAACAAAATCAACAACTATATTACGCAGGTCAAATGCCACCTATGCGCATTTTTGACCCATTGGCTTGGGCTGAGTTTTTTAAAGCTTGGAAAGAAGGAAAATTTAGGCGTAGTAATGACTAATTAATATGTTTAATCAAATTAAAAGAATATTATTTCCAATAATCCCTTTGTTTTTTGTTGCATTTTTTGCACAAAACACATTCTCGCAAAATGCAACTATACAAGGCATTATTGTTGGAGAAAACAATACCCCTTTGGAATCTGTAAACATAGCAGTAAAGGGAACAACTTCAGGAGCAACTTCCAATAAAGATGGATTCTACTCTTTATTGCTTAACTCAGGAACAAACATTACACTTGTTTTTTCGAGCGTTGGTTATTATACATTTGAGAAAAACATTATACTTGAAGAAAATGAAGTTAAAATCCTCGACATTGAATTAATGCCTTCAGCAACTGTTTTGCCTGAGGTAGAAATAACAGAGAAGCAGATTATGTCGTCGGATCTGGTGAGGCTTGACCCAAAGCATACACAATTCATACCGGGCCCTTCGAGTGGTGTTGAGAATATAATTAAAACTATGCCGGGCGTATCTGTTTCAAGCGAACTCTCTTCGCAATATTCGGTGAGAGGGGGGAATTTTGACGAAAATCTGGTTTATGTTAATGGAATAGAAATTTACAGGCCATTCCTTGTTAGATCTGGTCAACAAGAAGGCTTAAGCTTCATTAATTCAGAACTTGTTTCTTCAATTACATTTTCAGCAGGCGGGTTCAATTCTGAATATGGCGATAAAATGTCGTCAGTTTTAGACATACAATACAAGCAGCCAAAAGAATTTGCAGGCTCTGCATCTGTAAGTTTACTTGAAGGCTCAGTGCATCTTGAAGGTGACATTGCAAATAACAAAGCTTATTACTTATTCGGATTCAGGCATAAATCAAATCAATACCTTCTTGGAACTTTCGACACAAAAGGAGATTACAAGCCATCATTTACAGATGTTCAGGCATTGCTAAACTGGAATTTCAAAGAAGATTGGGACATTACTTTCCTTGGAAACTATTCACGGAATAATTATCAGTTTATTCCGGAAGTACAGAAGACCAGATTTGGTTACATTACTGACGTAAGAGAACTTACTGTATATTTCGACGGACAAGAAGTTGACAGATTTACAACCAGTCTGGGAGCATTGTCATTGCAATACAAACCTCACCAGGATCTTAAGCTTCAATTTATTTCGTCATTATTCCAATCCGACGAAAAAGAAACCTTTGATATACTTGGTCAATATTGGATACAAGAAATTCAAACTGATTTTGGTCAAGACGATTTTGGTCAACCAACCGGTCGGTCATTAGGCGTAGGAACTTTCCATAATCATGCAAGGAATTATTTAAATGCAATTGTTTGGAATGCAGAACATAAAGGGATTTATATCCATGATAATAACATTATCAAATGGGGCGTAAAATATCAATATGAGGATATATATGACAGATTAAATGAATGGACAATGCTTGACTCTGCCGGCTATTCTCTTCCTCAAATACCACAGAATAATATTATTTTGCATGAAAGCATAAACAGTAATATAAACTTAATTTCTTCTCGCTTTTCTGGCTTTTTACAAACAACATCAGAATTTGAACGCGATCACGGAAGATTCTTATTTACAGCAGGGCTGAGAGGAAATTACTGGAATTATTCTAATCAGTTTGTTCTTAGTCCACGAATGACTGTTTTATACAAGCCATTGTGGGCTCCAAAATTCACATTCAGAGCGTCCGGCGGACACTTCAGTCAGCCTGCGTTCTACAGAGAGCTTCGCGATTTTGAGGGAAACCTTAATCCCAATATTAAAGCTCAAGAATCATGGCATATAGTTTTAGGATCTGAATATATCTTTTTGGCATGGGACAGACCATTTAAATACACAACAGAAGTATATTACAAAATCCTTAAAAATCTTATCCCATATGAAATAGACAATGTTAGAATTAGATACCATGCAGAGAATTCGGGAAAAGGCTATGCAGCTGGATTAGATATGAGGATTAACGGTGAATTTGTCCCCGGAATAGAATCATGGGCAAGTTTTTCATTTATGAAAACTGAAGAAATTATTTCCGGTTATAACTACATTGACTCGCTGGGAAATTTTGTAAACCTCGGATATATACCTCGACCAACCGACCAAAGGTTAAGTTTCAACCTTTTCTTTCAGGACTTTCTACCAAGAAATCCAAATTATAAAGTACATTTAGGATTGATATACGCAACAGGCCTGCCATTTGGACCGCCAAATTCAGTTCAGTACAAAAATGCGCTTCGTATGCCATCATACAGAAGAGTAGATATTGGATTCTCAAGGCAACTAATTGGCCCCGAATCTAAGTTTAAGGAATCTAATCCATTAAGATATCTGAAATCTTCATGGATATCACTGGAAGTATTTAATTTGTTCGGGATTAATAATACGATATCCTACATGTGGGTCAAAGATTTTGATAATAGATACATGGCAATTCCTAATTATTTAACTACAAGACTTATTAACCTGAAACTTCTGACATATTTCTAGCCCTGACTTTTTGTCACCTCATTGCTTCTATAATTTCTCTTACTGCCAAATACATAATTCATTTTATTAAAATCCTGACATAATTGCAACAAAAATCATTGATTTTGGCAATGGCATAATCATTGAATGCCAAAGAGCAAACAATGAATACTCACATAAAAACATCATAAAAATGGGAAAAATTATTGGAATAGACTTAGGAACAACTAACTCATGTGTTGCTGTAATGGAAGGAAACGAGCCTGTTGTAATACCTAACAGTGAAGGTCGCAGAACTACTCCTTCAATTGTAGCTTTTACAGAAAACGGAGAAAGAAAAATTGGTGATCCGGCAAAAAGACAGGCCATTATTAATCCTACAAAAACCATATCTTCAATAAAGAGATTTATGGGTGAAACTTTTGACTCTACATCTCATGACAGAGGCAAGGTTTCATACATTGTAGAAAAAGGAGACAACAATACTCCTAGAGTAAAAATTGACGACAGACTTTACAGTCCGCAAGAAATTTCCGCAATGGTTCTTCAGAAAATGAAAAAAACTGCCGAAGATTATCTTGGACACGAAGTAACTGAAGCTGTTATTACTGTTCCAGCATACTTCAACGACAGTCAGCGTCAGGCTACAAAAGAAGCAGGAGAAATTGCCGGTTTAAAAGTAAGAAGAATCATAAATGAACCGACAGCTGCATCATTAGCATACGGACTTGACAAGAAAAACAAAGACATTAGAATTGCCGTTTACGATTTAGGTGGCGGTACGTTTGATATTTCAATCCTTGAGCTAGGCGACGGAGTTTTTGAAGTAAAATCGACAAATGGCGACACTCATCTTGGAGGTGACGATTTCGATAATGCAGTTATAGATTGGTTGGCAGACGAATTTTTAAAAGACGAAAACATTGACCTTCGTAAAGATCCTATGGCTAAACAAAGGCTGAAAGAAGCTGCGGAGAAAGCAAAAATAGAACTTTCAAGCTCAACTTCTACTGAGATAAACCTGCCTTATATAATGCCTGTTGATGGAATTCCAAAACACCTTGTTCGTACTCTAACAAGAGCAAAATTCGAACAATTAACTGACAAATATATTCAGGCCACTATTGAGCCTTGTAAAAAAGCACTTAAAGATGCAGGATATACTTCAGCTGATATTGACGAAGTTATTTTAGTTGGTGGATCAACAAGAATTCCTGCAATTCAAAAAATTGTTGAAGACTTTTTCGGCAAAAAACCATCTAAAGGCGTAAATCCTGATGAAGTGGTTGCAGTTGGTGCAGCTATTCAGGGCGCAGTTTTAAGCGGAGAAATCAAAGATGTGCTTTTACTTGACGTAACACCTCTTTCTCTAGGAATTGAAACGCTTGGTGGAGTATTGACTAAACTTATTGAATCTAACACAACTATTCCAACTAAAAAAGCTGAAGTTTTCTCAACTGCTGCTGACAGTCAAACATCTGTTGAAATTCATGTTCTACAGGGAGAAAGACCAATGGCAAAAGACAACAGAACTATTGGCAGATTCCATCTTGACGGTATTCCGCCTGCGCCAAGAGGAATTCCTCAAGTTGAAGTTACATTTGATATTGACTCAAATGGTATATTAAATGTATCTGCAAAAGATAAAGCAACAGGAAAAACTCAGAATATCAGAATTGAAGCTTCAAGCGGATTAAGCGATGAAGAAATCAGCAGAATGAAAAAAGAAGCTGACGAGAATGCTGAGTCAGATCGCAAATTGAAAGAGGAAACTGAGAAGATTAACTCAGCAGATAGCATGATATTCCAAACTGAGAAACAATTGAAAGAGTTTGGAGATAAAATCCCTGCTGACAAAAAGTCTGCAATTGAAGGTTCCCTTGAACAACTAAAAGAAGCTCACAAAAATCGTGATCTTGCCGCTATTGACAGTGCTTTAGCTAACATTAATCAGGCATGGCAAGCTGCTAGTACAGATATGTACCAAGCATCACAAAATTCGCAAGGACAAGAAGAGCAACCTCAAGGAGAGCCAAAAGCAGAAAAAGGAAACGAAGGAGATGTAACTGACGTTGATTATGAAGAGGTAAAATAGGTTGATTTAATAATGCAAAAAGAGGGTTGAAATATTCTTCAGCCCTCTTTTTTATTAACCAATCAAACCAAAACCAAACAACATTATTATATAAATTTCTTCACAGCTGCAAGAGCTTTATCATAATCAGGATGATCTGCAATTTCTTTAACTATTTGAACATGTCTGATTATATCTTCACTGTCTATTACAATAATAGCACGAGCAAGCAACCTGTACTCTTCAATAAGCAACCCATATTTAACAGCAAAGTCAAGATCCTTATGATCTGAGATTAGTGTAATATTTTTTACACCTTCTGCTTCGCAGAAACGCTTCAAAGCAAATGGTAGATCTACAGAAACTGTAATAATCTGAACATTTTTAAGCTTGTCAGCTTCTTTATTAAACCTTAAGGTTTGAGCGGAACAAACGCCAGTGTCAACACTGGGAACTGAAGATATAATTCTTACTTTTCCAGAAAAGTCACTTAATTTCACATGCTTTAAATCCTGCCCTATGCAAATAAAGTTCTTTGCGTTAATGCCAGCTTTTGCCGATTTTCCTAATAAAGTTACCGGATTCCCTCCGAAAGTAACCAAATTTGTGCTTCTTTTCATCTTATTAGTTTTAGAGTATTAATTTTGCGTATTATAACAAGTGTCAAATCTAATTATTTTTATTTTTTTATATGTTATTTTTTAGACAATTTTTAGTATTCAAAACGTTTATAGTTATAACTAAACACTTTAAGAAATAAAAAAATGCCTTATAACGGATTCAGAAACTTCATGCAAACCTTAATCGAAACAGATAATATTGATATAATCAATGAATTTGTTTCACCTGACTTAGAAATTAGTGAAATAACCGATCGTTATTCTAAAAACAAAGGAAGAGCTATTTTGTTCACAAACACTGGAACAAAATTTAGTGTCATCACAAATGCAATGGGAAGTGAAGAAAGAATATGCCTTGCATTAAACACAAATAATCTAGACGATTTCGCAAAAGACATAAAAGAGCTATTCAATACATTCAACAAACCTCACTCTTCTTTTTTTGAAAAGATAAAACTACTGCCCAAATTAAAAAAAATAGGTGGCATGATGCCAAAAGTTATAACAAAAAGAGGCAAATGCCAGGAAGTAGTAATGAGTAATTTGGATATTAACCAGCTCCCTATTCTAAAGACCTGGCCTTATGATGGCGGGAAATTTATCACCCTCCCTGTTGTTCATACCAAAGATCCTGAAACAGGTAAACGAAATGTTGGAATGTACAGAATGCAGGTATTTGGCCCTGATACTTGCGGAATGCATTGGCACAGGCACAAAGGCGGAGCAAAACATTTCGAAAAATACAAAAAGGCCGGATTAAAAATGCCAATTGCGGTTATTTTAGGTGGGGACCCTGTTTACACATATGCAGCCACAGCGCCAATGCCTGACAATTTTGACGAATATCTTTTGGCTGGCTTTATGAGAAAAAAGCCTGTGAAACTTGTAAAATGCCTCACACAAGACATAGAAGTACCGGAAGATGCAGATTTTGTAATAGAAGGATATGTAGACCCAACTGAAGATTTTTTATTAGAAGGTCCTTTTGGCGACCACACAGGCTTTTATTCTCTGGCAGATATGTATCCTGTATTTCATATAACTGCAATAACTCACAGGAAAGATGCAGTTTATCCTGCAACTATTGTAGGGATACCCCCCCAAGAAGATGAATGGATGGGAAAAGCAACCGAAAGAATTTTCCTTGCACCAATGCAATTGGCTATTACTCCGGAAGTTACTGATATGAATATGCCGGTAGAAGGTGTCTTTCATAATATTGTTATTGTAAAAATTAAGAAAGAATACCCGGGGCATGCATCAAAAGTAATAAGTTCATTGCTAGGTGCCGGACAAATGATGTTTAGCAAAATTTTAATTGTTGTTGATGATGAGGTTGATATTAATAATTATGTGGAAATTGGGAAATGCATTTCAGAGAATGTTAACATAACAACAGACATTCAATTAGGGAGTGGCCCAATGGACGTTCTGGATCATGCTGGAGATAAACCCTCGATAGGCGGTAAAATGGGCATTGATGCTACAAGAAAATTCAGCGAAGAAATAAGTCATACTATTATTAATGAAAAAAGGAATGAGTTTAACTCTGAAATTTTTGCAAAAAAATTGTTTAAAAATTTCCCCGAAGCTACAGCAATAAACACTGACCTTTTTAAAATTGGCATTAGAGTTATTTTTATTGGAGTGAAAAAAAACAAATCGGGTATAATCAGAAAAATGCATTCCGAAATATGCAGCTATAAAGAATCGGAAGGAATCTTTAGTTTAGTATATATCGATGATGTGGCTGATATATCTGATATTAGGATGCTAATTTGGAGAGCAGCAAATAATTTCGACCCCAAAAGAGATAGTATTATCAATCAAAATGATGCAGCAAATATTATAGGGATTGATTCTACACGAAAGTCAAAAGAATTCGACGGATTTCAACGCCCATGGCCGAATATTGTTGTAATGGATGAAAACACAATCAAGACTATTGATGAAAAATGGTCAACATTTGGGTTAAAGGAATTTTATACATCACCTTCAAAAAAATATATGACGCAGCAATATAAAGGAAAAGCAATTGCTGAAGATTAGCTATTGCCTATCGAAAAATGGATTTTTGCTTGATGCAGACAAAGGTATTCCGAACATAATATTATAATTACTATCTAGGAAATTCAACTCTCTAGCTGCCATTCCTATAGTATACATTATGCGATTATCTAATCTTAAATCAGCCGCCTTAGAAACAGCCGAGCCCAATGCTATTCCAAGATCAATAACATTAAAAACACAGGGAGTATTTGGGTGATTATTTTTCTCATCACAATTTTCAAAACCACACAACCCACAATATTTTAAACCAACAGGATTTATCTGGCATCCAATTATTACAACAGCAAGAGCCCCATCAATAAGGTTCTGAGCATCTCTGATAAAAAACCCAACATCTTTACTGTTGCCGATTTTTTTCATAACATCAGACAATGAAATTATTTCATTTTCGGTAATAACAACAGCTGCAATATTGTCTAAGCCCCTGGCCTTGGGAGCAGTTCTAACTGCTACAACTATTTGCTGTGCTAAATTTTGAACAGAATTTTTAATAATTTCCTTTTCCTTTAAAACCGCCATTGCTTAATTATCAGTAAATTTTGCAATACTTTCAATATATCTTATTGTAATAGTTTTATTGGGAGACACATCCTTGTTTTTAGCAACAATAATTTCAACAGGCTTACCTTTTGAATTTCCCACAACCGGTTTATTGTAGATATCACATCTATGTAAGAATAAAACCACATCTGACAATTCGTTTAGATATTGAGGAATGTCATTAAATTCAGGTTTAACCTCAGATATAATCCCAGGATATAATTGTTGCTGAGAAAATAACAAAACAGGAATGTTTAAATCCCTAGCCAATTCTTTGAGAGATTCTACAATTATGCGGAATTTTTCTTCGATTGGGATATCCTCATTACTTCCTGTTGATATTAACTCAAGATAATCAACAATAATAAGATTAACATCATTGACTTGCTTCAGATTAATTGCCTTTTGACTTAATTCGAAGTGGGTCAATTCAGTTGAATCGTTGATGAAAATATTAGATTTAGCAATTGTATTAATCAGAGTGTTTATATGCTCTTTATCTTCAGCTTTAAATTTGCCATTTTGGATATTATTCAATGACATGCCAGTTTCACTTTCAATAATGCGCTTAGCGATTCTTTCTTTACTTCTTTCTGCCGAGAAAATTGCTATTGAGTGGTCTTTTTTAAGAGCTAGGTTGGTCGCTATTGAAAGGAGTAAAGCGGTTTTTCCCATTCCAGGCTTAACAATAATTGTGGTAAGATTTCCATTTTGTAAGCCACCTATTTCTTTATCCAAAATTTCAAATCCGGTAGATATTCCGTTTTCGATGGGTTTAACTTTGAAGTCTTGTCCCAGTGTCTGATTTACTACATCTTCCAAGGTAGAGAAATCAGCCACTGCAGATTGCTCTGTGACTTCCAGGGTGTTTTCAGCCATACCAATATGATTTAATTAATTTTTTGTTAGATAATTTGTCCTATGTAATGCAGAATTAGGACTTATTAAACTGTGGAGATTTCAAGCCTAGCTCATTACAATTTCGTAATCTAGGTCGAGCTCATCAACAAGTTCTTTCCATGCATCAAGAAGATCTTCTTCACCTTCTATATAGTTCCAGTAAATTTCGACTTTCTTCCCGCCTTTCTTGTACTCGTCAATTATTTCAAGTATTTTAAAAAGATACTTAGAGGAGCTAGTATTGAAATAATTAACATTGAAATTCACGATAAGAGTCCTGTCTTGCGTTTGAGTGAATTCTTTTACCCAGTCGGTAAGAGGTTGAAAAAACTCAATTGCATTATCCGGATAGCTAGTACCTGAAAAAGACATAACTCCGTTGAGAAAATCGAAGTTGATTCCAAAAGTTGTTTTTGTGGGGGCTAATATCAATTCTTTCATATTCTTCAGAATTTTATTGCTTATTTTCTTGTAAATCTAATTTTTATTATGTTAATAAACAGATTTTTTTTAAAATCATAAACTTATTTCATTATTCAAAATATCAAATCACTGATTATCAGGCGATTTAATATTTTAAACCAAGGCGTCATTTACACTGCAAAATATAAAATTAAAAACAAATTCGCAATATTTGTTCAATTCTTTTTTAAAACTTAACAATTTATTGAAATATTTAAACAAAAATAATGAACTATTTCAATCCTTTCTTTGTTTCATATCAAAACAAGTAAAAGTATTTCAATTATTGAAATACTTTTGTTTCAATTATTATAAAACACTTTAAACAGAATTCTAAGTGAATAGGTATTCAATAAAGGATCTTGAGAAAATAACCGGCATTAAGGCGCATACAATTAGAATGTGGGAAAAGCGCTATAATATTATTGAGCCTAAAAGAACGGTTACCAACATTAGGTTTTATTCAGATGAGGATTTGAAAAAACTTATGAACATAAGTACATTAAACAAGAATGGGATAAAAATATCTGAGATTGTTGAGCTTTCGTCAAATCAGATTTGCGAGAAGATTATTGAATTAAATAGTTCTTACGGTGGAACAGACACATATATAAATAGTTTGATTATTGCTACCGCAGAATTGAATGAATCACTATTTAACAAGATAATATCTGGAAGTATAGTAAAAAATGGGTTTGAAAAAACATATACTTCAATTCTGCAACCATTTCTTGAGAAGATAGGCATTATGTGGCAGTCGGGCTCTATAAATCCTGCTCAAGAGCACTTTATATCTGGCCTTATTAGACAAAAACTGATTGTATCTATAGATAATCTTGAAGAAAGCGAAACGGACTTTAAAAATAAAATTATACTGTTTTTACCTGAAAATGAACTGCATGAAATAGGATTGTTATATTATTATTATTTGCTTAAAAAATCAGGCTATAAGGTTATTTATCTTGGCCAATCGGTACCTTTAGATGATCTTAAAAAAGTTCAATTAATAAAGAATGTAGATTATTTCTTAACTATTATAACTACCGGGCAAACGAAAGAAAAGCTAAAATCATACATAAGCAGACTTTCTGATTTATTGCCAGATAAAACAATTTTTGCAACAGGTTTGCAAATAAAAGAGTACAACATCGATTTTCCTTCCAACATTTTACCTGTTTCAAACTTCAATGATATTAAAGAAAAAATTAAATAGTAATATTTAATTGAAGGTGGAAATTTTTTCGAAAACAATTTAGTTACCGTCATTTAAATTTCTCCAATCATCCAAAACTCTCTCAAAGCGCTTATTTATAATGGTTTTAAATAGAATTAATTTCATTTTTCATTTAACAAGGCTTAAACAAAACATTTTCAAATATTAATTATATCAAATCGAATTATTTATATATTTGCAACATGAAATAGCTGTCAATTATACCTTTCAGTATTTATTACGCTTTTTTACATATGTTAAATATTGCAAATTTTGTTGAGGTAATATATTTTCTGTTTAACTTTACCTCAAAATTTGTTAAACAACAAAAAAGAAAGGAGTCAAAAAATGACAGCAATTGAATTTAATTATAAGCTTCTTAGCTTACAGAAGAATCTAAAATACTTCGCATATACACTTACCTCAAATTACGAAGACGCTCAAGACCTGGTTCAGGAAACATATTTAAAAGCTCTTAGCAATAGAGATAAGTTTGCAGATGACACAAACTTGAAAGCATGGACTTTCACAATAATGAAAAACACCTTTATTAACAACTACCGTCAGAATGTAAGAAGTAATACTATCGTTGACAAAACCGACGATTTGTATTATCTTAATCTGCCAAAATCTAGCAAGGTAGGTATTCCGGATGCAGACATTTCAGTAAAAGAAATTGAAAGGGAGATTCAAAGAATTGATGAAGAACAACGTACTCCTTTTGAAATGTACCATGCAGGATATAAATACAAGGAAATAGCAGATCATTTGAATCTAAACATAGGAACGGTAAAAAGTAGAATTTTCTTTACAAGAAAAAAATTAATGGAAACATTAAAGGATTTCAGAAATTCTTAATTAGCATCAAGTCTTTAGTTCTTAGCCCTATGTCATAAACAATAATTGACTGACATGGGGCTAGGGACTCTGGACTAAGAATACTTTTTACTACTTTTGCGCTACTAAACGTATTTCCTATGAAAGTTTTCAAATTTGGTGGTGCATCAGTACAAAGCGCGGATGGTATAAAAAATGTTGCTTCTATTATAAGCCAACATTCTAACCAGCCGCTTCTTATTGTTGTTTCAGCAATGGGCAAAATCACCAACCAGCTTGAAATTCTTACCGAGGCTTTTATGGAAAGTAATGTGGTTGCCAGAGAGCATTCTTATGCAGCTATAAAAGATTATCATTACAACATACTAAATGAGCTTTTCGAAAAAAATCACAACGTATTTTTAAAAATAGAGCAGATATTCCACCATTTAAAACTATATATTGAACAACAACCTGGAACAAATTACAATTTTGAATATGACAGAATAGTTTCAACCGGAGAAATATTATCTTCTCAGATTTTAAGTCATTATTTGAATAAAGTTGGTTTGAACAACCAATGGATGGACTCCAGAAACCTAATTATAACTAATGCATCCTACAGAGATGCTCAACCTGATTGGAATCAAACGTCTCAAGCAGTAAAAAACAAGATTCTCCCCTATCTTTCAAATTCACTTGGCGACAATAAACATCCCATAGTTGTCACCCAGGGATTTATAGGTGGGACAACACAGGGATTTACAACTACTCTTGGAAGAGAGGGTTCCGACTTTTCGGCAGCAATATTTGCTTTTTCATTAGATGCAGAAGAAGTCACTATCTGGAAAGATGTTCCAGGATTATTAAATGCTGACCCAAAGATTTTCAAAGAAACAGTTTTATTGCCAAAAATATCATATCAGGAAGCAATTGAATTATCATATTATGGAGCAACGGTAATACATCCAAAGACATTAAAGCCCTTGCTTAGTAAAAATATTCCTTTAAGAGTAAAGTCATTTATTCATCCTGAAAAAGAAGGCTCGTTGATACATAAATTACCGGTAACTGCAAAATATCCGGCTTCGTACATTTTCAAGTTTAATCAGGTTCTTTTATCAATTATGCCAAAAGATTTCAGTTTTATAGCTGAAGACAACCTTTCATTAATTTTCTCATCCTTTGCTAGAATAGGAGTCAAAATAAATCTGATGCAAAATTCTGCCATTAGTTTTTCTGTATGTTTCGACAAAGACAAAACAAAAACGCCAGCTTTAATGAAAGATTTGGAAAAAAATTTCAACTTAAGGCACAATGAGAATCTTGAGCTTATTACCATTAGACATTATGAAAATGCAGTTATTGGCAATATTATTAAAGACAGAAAAGTTTTATTGGAGCAAAAAAACAGAACAACTTTACAACTTGTAGTTTCATAAGACACCCCTATACCCTATACCCTATACCCTATACCCTATACACTATACACTATACACTATACACTATACCCTATACCCTATACCCTATACCCTATACCTTATACCTTATACCTTATACCCTATCCCCTATCCTAACTTAAACAAATCCAAAATCTTCTCAGCCAGCACACGCGACAATTTTATATTAGATTCATGTGTCCAGCCACCAATATGTGGGGTTAGAATTACTCTGTAATCATGTCTTAGATATACAAAATCACCATCGAGCATTTCAGAATTAAGCGAATAAAAAGTAGGCGACTCATATTCAAGAACATCCAGCCCAGCGCCTCTAATCATATCTTTTTTGAGAGCCCAAACCAAATCAGATGTTTTTACAACATTCCCTCGACTAGTATTTAAAAGGATTATTGGTTTTTTGAATTTGCTCAAATAATCTTTATTTACAAGGTAATTTGTTTCCTCAGTAAGTGGAACATGAAGACTCAATACATCAGACTCATTAAAAATTTCATCCATTTCAACTTCTTTAACAAACTCATTTCCAAAGCCTTTTTTATACTTATCGTATGCGATTACATTTGCTTCAAATCCTCTAAGACGCTGAGCAAATGCAGAACCCATATTACCATACCCAATTATCCCTACAGTTTTTCCATGAATCTCATAACCTCTATTTTCTTCCCTATTCCAAATTGTTTGTTTTACTTGCATACTAGCACGGCAAATATTTCTCATAAGAGCAAGAAGCATTGCCAATGTATGTTCGCCAACGGCATCGCGGTTACCTTCAGGCGAATTAAGGCATCTTATCCCTTTACTTTGTGCAAATTCAACATCTACATTTTCCATTCCGCTACCTACTCTGCCAATAAACTTCAATGTGTTTGCATTTGAAATTATTTCCTTATTGATTGGAAGTTTGCTTCTAACGATAAGTCCTTCAAATTGATTTATTATGCTAATAAGCTTTACCTGATCTACTCCGGGCTCATAGATACATTCAAAACCATTTTCAGAAAGTATTTTTTCAAGCTCAGGATGAACAGTATCAATAAATAGTATTCTACCAAGTTTTTTCATATTCGATATTATTGCCTTCCCTTTTTCACAGCCTCAAATGCTTTCAAGAAGTTTTCATTAGCATTTTGACAAGTTCCACCAACTTTTTCCGTTGAAAATTCCTGATAAAAGTCGGGGTTCAAATTTTGTTTAGAGCTATACTGAAGAGGAATATTAATTCTAGTTCCTGCCACAGGATTATTTGCTCTATCAAATTTACCAGCATTTGATTTATGGGTTCTAACAAACCACGAACAAACACCAAATTGTTGATAAATTTTTCCCCAGGTATCACCGGTTTTAACAACATAGATTTCATCTGCGGGGATTGTTACTTTAGTTGTTTTAGCAGTTTCAACGGCAGATTTAATCTCAATGTCAGTGGCAGTCTCAATAATAGGCTTTTCTTCAATTTGTCCTGTTATCTCAATTCTTTTTGCAGGTTTAGGATCATAAATAAACAAATCGTAAACCATATACATAAAAAACAGAATTATGGCGCCAATCAGAACCATATTCCATTTCGGGTCTTTAATGATTTTCGGCAATTTTACTTTATCGACAAAAGAACCTTTATCAGATTCAGCAGACGGGGTAAATGACCTTTCTTCATTTTCAATATTATAAAAATTAATAAGCTGAACAGAAACATTATCATCGCCACAACTTTGACCTGCGAGGTCTACCAGTCGGCTAACCTTAGTTAGAAGAGGCATTGGGTCGGAAAGTATGCTTTTAACTGATTTTTCAGAAACACAGTTAAGAAATCTTTCAGAACAAATGAACAAAGTATCATCATCAACAGGCACAAACGGATGCTCGCAAATAAACGGATTAATTTCATTACTTGCTCCCAGTAATTTATCTTGAGCCTCATCAGCAGAAGCAGCGAGCGGATAAAGTTTTTTTCCATTAAAAAAGTACAATCCATTTCCTCCAACATTTGCAAAATAGACTTTACTGTTTCTAATTAGAGTAACTATGCAGGCAGCTTGCATTCCCTCACAACCCTCATTTTCGCTGGCATATTTTTGAATAAAGCCATTTGTATAAACGATGGCATATTGAAGTGCTTCAATAGGATTTTCAATATATTCACTTTCAAAGAAATAAGAAATTCTTTCTAAAGCTATCTCTGCTGCTTTGGCGTCTCTGGCTTCATTTGAAGCACTACTGCACAAAACAAACAAATAATCTTCTCCTGTTTCAAACACACCGCTAACTTCTCTTGTTTGCTGAGTTCCCTTATATTCCTGCGAATGAAAAGCGTATTCAAAATTCCTCAATTTTCTAGTAGCCATAATCTTTTACTTAAATATGCAGAATGTTTAATTTTGTTGTAAAATTAAGAATAAAACAATAAATCTCTCAATATAGCTAAACAAAATAGGCTTGACTTATCCAAACTATCTGATTACTGCATTGGTAATTAAAAAAAATGTTTCAAAACCTAATTGTTCCGGTCTTTCACCATGTAAGCCTTCAGGCAATGCTTCCCAATTAATATTTATTCCTTTTAAAGAGTTTCTTATAGTTTTTCTTCTTTGATTAAAAGCAGATTTCACTACTGAAAAAAACAATTTTTCGTCGCAGGGCAAACTATGCTGAGACTTTCTTTGCAGTCGTATGACAGCAGATTTAACTTTAGGTGGTGGATTGAATACATTTTCATTAACCTGAAATAAGTATTCAACATTATAATAAGCTTGAGTTAAAACGCTAAGAATTCCATAAACCTTACTACCCGGTTCAGAGCAAATACGCTGAGCTACTTCTTTTTGGAACATTCCTACCATTTCAGGAACAATATTTCTATTCTCTATTACTTTAAAAACAATCTGAGTTGAAATATTATAAGGAAAATTTCCAATAATGGCAAATTTTTCCAAGCCCGATAATTGTTTGAAATTTAAAGCTAAAAAATCAGCCTCAATTATATTAGAGCTTTTAGTGGGATACCTCTGCAAAAGATAGCTTATTGACTCTTTGTCTATCTCAACGCCATACCAGTTGAACTTTTCTTCTGATAATATAATATCGGAAAGAACGCCCATGCCTGGTCCAACTTCTATTACGTCAGCATAATTATCATAACCCGTTAGGCTATTTACAATTTTAACAGCAATGTTTTTATCTTTTAAAAAATGCTGCCCAAAGCTTTTCTTGGGTGTTACAAAATCTTGCATAAAATATTAGTTTACAAGGCTTTCCCTTAGCCTACGAAAATGATTTCGGGAAGCAACCGAATTAATACTGCCGGGATATGATGTAAGTAATTGTTGGTACAAACTCATTGCCTTCTGAGGATCGTTAAGATGCTTTTCTCTGATTTCAGCTCTTAAAAACAAAGCTTCATCAGCAAGCAATCCATCCGGGAAATGTTCAACAATAAAAGCCAAAAGACTGTCGGCATCAGCATATTGCCCATGTTTAAGTTTTATGTCAGCTTTTGAAAATAACACATCATCAATTATTTGATGAGTTGGATATATTGAGGAAATACTATCAAGGACGGCTTTTGCTTCCTCAAATCTGTTCATAAACAATAGCCTCTCAGCTCTTGAAAACATTGCAAGCGGCTTTGTATCTTCATCAAAATCAATGTTATCCTGAATTCTTAGCGATAGCTTCATTGCATCATTAGCGATAAGTTTTGAAGTAGCTGCTTTTAAAACGTCAAGCTGAGCTTTAGCCCAATCAAATTCACCAATAAAATAAGACAAGCGAGCATTTTTAAATCTTGCTTCATGTGCAATAGGGTCGTCTTTAAAAGATCTGTCGACCAATGCATATAACAAATTTGCCTCCCAGATATCCCCGGTAAGTACTAAAATATCAGCTAACTCTATCCTACATTCCGACTTAATTCTATTGGAAAGAGTAGGCAATTCAATTGCTTTTTCGAGAAGAGCGATTGCCTCATCTGTTTTCCCAAGATAAAATGCTTTCAAATTGGCCAAGTTTCTTAATAACCGGACAGACTGTGCGTGCAAAGCAATTTCCTTTAATGCTTCTTCATATTCCTTTTCAACCGGAAATAAATATTCTTTATCAAATCTGTGGTCGGAAATAGCCAGCTGGAACTTAGCATCAAGCAAGCCAATATAAGCATCAAGATAATACTGATATTCCTTGCCAAGCGATATTACATAATTAAATGCATCAATGGCGATTTTATATTCTCTATTTGATGAGCACAACCTTGCAACATTAATCACAATTTCACCACCTCTCATCATTCTCCTATCAAGAATTCTAGCCTGATTAAATGCTAAAGAAAAATCCTTTTGCTGAATAGACAGCCACATTAGCATTTCGGAATAGATGAAATTAGATGGTTCTTTTTGCGTTTTGGAAAGCAAAACTTGCCTTAGAGCATTGTTTTTACTGTAATCGGGATCATTATTAATTTCATCCTGCAGAATACCCTGTGCTTGCTCATAATAAGACTGCCCCAAATTCAGCATATCAACATACTCTTCCATCATAGAAACATAATCCTTCTTTTTTTCATATATTTTGGCAACATACCTATTAAAAGGCTGCATGTTGCCAAATTTCTTACGACCATTCCTATATGTATCTAGCGCAAAATCAAGATAACCCCTGAATTCGAAGGCGTCAGCAAGAGCAATAACATGTCGAGGAGAGGGCATTTCTAAAGAAATAAGATTTTCAAAAAACCTTTTAGCTCTACGTTGATTTCCGCTCAAATCATTTATCCAACCATCATCTACAGCATATCTAACTTGATCCGGAAAGCGTTTTAGCTGGTCACTAACAATTTTCTGAGCTTGTTTAAAGTCTTTCAATTGAATATAACACTCAAGCAGATTGTTATAAAAAACGGGAGATGCAGGATTTTTTTCAAAAAGATCTCGATACAACAAAACAGCCTTATCGTATTCTTTACTTCTAAGATACTGAGCTGCCAATAGTTCATCAGTATTCTGTTGTGCAACGGAATAGCCGAATAAACAAATCAACAATCCAATAAAAATAAAAGAAGCCCGCATTTTAGAAATTAACAATAAAACATATATTAATCAACGTATTCAAAACCTGTATATTTCACAAGAGCTTTAGGTATTTTTATTCCCTTGTCGGTTTGATTATTTTCCAATAAAGCAGCCACAATTCTTGGAAGAGCAAGCGCACTACCGTTTAAAGTATGTGCGAGCTGCATTTTACCTTCAGCATTTCTGTACCTCAACTTCATTCTATTGGCCTGAAAAGCTTCAAAATTGGAAACAGAGCTAACCTCTAGCCATCTCTTCTGCGCGGCAGACCATACCTCCATATCGTAAGTCATGGCAGAAGCAAAGCTAATATCACCACCGCAAAGCTTAGCGACTCTGAAAGGAAGTTCTAACTTTCTCAACAAACTTTGCACATATTTAGACATTTCCTCAAGAGCATTATAACTATTTTCCGGAGTAGTAATCTGCACAATTTCAACCTTATCAAACTGATGCAATCGGTTTAGTCCCCTAACATCTTTGCCGTATGACCCTGCTTCTCTGCGAAAACACTGAGAATATGCAGCACATTTCAACGGCATTTCATTTTCATTGAGAATCATATCTCTGAAAATGTTAGTTACAGGTACTTCTGCAGTTGGAATAAGATAAAAATTATCAATCTGAACATGATACATTTGACCATCTTTATCAGGCAGCTGACCGGTTGCAAATGCAGAAGCCTCATTAACCATAAGAGGAGGCTGATACTCGGTATAGCCTGCCGCAATGGCTTCTTCCAGGAAAAAAGAGATTAGCGCCCTTTGAAGTTTTGCGCCTTTGCCTTTATATAAAGGGAATCCGGCTCCAGTAATTTTGGTTCCCAGTTCAAAGTCGATAATATTATACTTTGCAGCGATTTCCCAGTGAGGAAGAGCTTTTTCATCAAGATTTACGACTTCACCCTCAGAGTAAACAATAGCATTTTCTTCAGAAGATTTACCAGTTGGAACAGAAGCATTTGGCAAATTTGGGAGAAGAACAAGTGTTTTATTTTGATCGGCAGAAAGCTCATCTAACTTTGTTGCCAAATCTTTGGCTAATACCTTTAGCTGAGCCGTTTTATCTTTAAGGGCTCCTGCCTTGTCAGCCTGTCCGGTTTTAAACAATTCCCCAATTTCCTTTGAAATTGCGTTGCTTTCGGCCAATACATCATCGAGTTGCTTTTGGGTTTCTCTCCTTTTCACATCAGTATCCAAAAGTTTATTGATGAGATCGGCAGCCTCAAAATTCTTGATTTTAAGTCGTTGAACGACTTCCTTACTATTTTCTCTGATTTTAGAAATTTCAAGCATAGTATTAATAGATTATATTGATAAAAATAAACAAAGCCGCTCCACGATTAAGATCACGGGCGGCTAAGATTTACGTATTTTTTTTCCTGTTTTTTACTATTCTTCGGTAGCAACAGGTTCAATGTTAACGAAAGATTTGTTATCAGCCTTCTTTTTGAAAACAACTTTACCGTCAACAAGCGCAAACAAAGTGTGGTCTTTGCCCATACCGACATTTTTGCCAGGATTATGAACAGTACCTCTTTGTCTAACAATAATGTTACCGGCAGTAGCAATCTGGCCTCCAAAAAGCTTAACGCCCAGTCTCTTACTGTGGGATTCCCTACCGTTACGCGAACTACCTACTCCTTTCTTATGTGCCATATCAGTTTAATTTTTTGTGTTGAACATTAATTAAGCAACTATCTCAGCGATTTGAATTCGCGTCATAGGTTGCCTGTGGCCATTAAGTTTCTGATAGCCTTTTCTTCTTTTTTTCTTAAAAACCAGAATCGTGTCTGATTTAACGTGTGCCAAAACTGTTGCTTTAACTTTAGCACCGTTCACAACAGGAGCGCCTACTTCGATCTTTTTATCATCAGCAACAAGAAGTACTTTGTCGAATTCAACTTCAGCACCAACTTCTTGAGGTAAACGATTTACATAGATCTTCAGGTCTTTTTCAATCTTAAACTGCTGTCCTGCTATATCTACAATTGCGTACATGTTTATAAATTTATTTGATTGATAAATAACTTGAATATTGGGGTGCAAAGATATGATTATTTTTAATAAGAATTTATTTTGTGGTAAAAAATTTTACTAATTAATTCTTTTTTATCAAATAAAAAACCCCGAAAATTCAAAGTAAAACTATATCTCAATTTATCTTTTTTATTAACCCAGAAGAAGCAAAAATTCAAGACAAATATGTAGAGACGCGCCAAAAGGCTCGTCTCTGCATGCCTTTAAACAACATTTCTTAATTTCAACGGAATCCCTCCCTGACGGTCGGGTTGACAGCGCAACGGAGAAAGCGGCTTAGAACGCGGGCAAAATCATTCTCTATTAATAGCTTCCTTTAAGGCCGACAAAAAGGCCAATATTATTATGAAAATAATCATTATATAAGAAAGATGAAGGAGGAACATCAACGCTGTTTCTCATATACTCATATCTAATATTTGAGAAAAAGCTTATATTGGAATATAGATGTTTTTCGAAACCAATAGAAGCAAAATAACTTAAAGCATAGTTTTTCCCAAATATTGTAATGTAATTGGAGCTGGAGTTTTGAAGAATATCATTATGATAAACACTAAAAAACCAATATTGGTATTCATTTGCCAAAATAGCATTACCGCAGATACCGGCTGACACAACAGGCTGATAAGGCAACTTTTTAAATTTTACATTTAGAGAAAGTGGAACTTTCAACTGGCTTAATCTAAATACATATTTATCCTTCCTATAATGATTCTCAGTCCATATTGGCGAAATAATTTCAAATTCTTGCAAATTTGCAGACAAATATGACAACCCAAACCCAACAGAAAAATCATAATCAAAATATTGCTTTCCAATTTCGATTGAAACCTCAGGCATTATCGTATAACCGGAAGCAAAACTATTCCCAACATAATCATACACTTCAGGAATCAAATCCAGAGCAATATATGTTCCGACAACACCTAGCCCAACATAAGATTTTGTAAATAAAACTTTATTTCTAACGTATTTTTCATAATCCACATCAATGCATTCATGATATTTCATAATGGTATTTGTAATATCATTTGAATTTAACTTGGTTCTTGAAACTCTTTTATTTATACTCGGGCAATCAGCGGTAAGTGAGAGTAAAACGTTTATATAATCCTAATTAGTTTTTGCTTTTTCTAAATTACCTGAATCATCACCTAACACTATCTTATTATCATTTCTTAACAGCAAATATGCTTCATGACCGGATTTATGCACAAACAAATTGTCTTTATAACTAAGTAATGAAATTTTGCCGTTTAGTAGCACTTTCAAAAACAAGGGTTGAATTGCAGCAGGGTTGTGATCATAATTTATGTCAGAGTCTGAATTTTTCAAGACATCTGATATTTGGACAGAAGCTGACCTATATGATATGTCCCCAAATCCGTACCCCTTTATATCGAGTGGAGAATAGTTTAACACCTCATCCTCCAATGAATGCTTAAACCTACACTGATAATGATTATGGTATTCTCGTTGGTTTAAAACAAAACCATAAACAGTGTCGTTTTTATTATTAATTAAATATCCATGAATAAACCCATAGGGAAGATTACTCCCATAAGAGCTTAAAGATGTCAATACAATAACAAATCTCAGAATAAAGATTATTGCAATATATTTCATCCATTTTGACATAGCACAATTACCCTTTCATCTAAACCACAATAATTTGATTTTTTAAAGCAATTAAAGATTACCTAGAATCTGACAAGACTTGCCTTAAATTTTATATACCATCTATCAAGATAATATCCGTCTAAAGAGAGAATATATGGTTTATTAAATTCAATTGCAAAGAATCTGTTTCTTAAATAATAACACTTTATTCCGCCGCCGATATTCCCACCATAAAACAACCTTGGGATATTAAGAAAATCAATTTCTTCTCTAACCTGATCTTCGTATTGTCCAAAAATGGTTTCTCTTAATTTACTGCCTGAATTAAGATTAATAAATACTTCGGGACCTAAAAAAATGTATGGAACAATAATATTTGTATTAAAATTATAAATTGGAGTAACACTAACATTGACGCCGGATGCATTAAGCCAAAACTCCTGATGCTTGTATGAGTTTGCAGTTTCAAAAATATATTCAAATCCGGAATATTCTGCTGAAATCCTGAGGTCAATTCTTGTTTTAGACCATAATGGCATTTCGTAAAAAACTCCGGATTTCTTAGAAACATCTCCCATTATCATGTGAGTAACAATTGATTTAGGAAATGCTTGTAATGTCATAGTCAACTCTGAATTCCCTAATGAATAAGCATAACCCAATTGATGCATTGGGATATTAACACAATCGTCATTATTAATAGCCATAACAGCAAAACTTAAATCCAGCATTCTAAATCTCAGATTCTTGATTTGCCTTTTCCATTTCCTATTGCATGCAGGATAATTATCTAGAATAGTTTTACAATAGTTTTCTTTTGCAATCTCAATTAATTGATTTGTTTCAAGGAAAAATCTATCCTCTTGACCTTTAAGATATAATAGATTAACGCGCCCCGAAACGACCAACAACAAAAATACATTTTGCTTTAAATCATTATAAAAAATACTCCTTGAGACATATTTATTTCCTTGGGTATTGTTAATTTCAACAACCTGATCAGCAGTGAAAGTTCTTAAACGACCGGTCCCATCTTTAACTGATACTAAGCCCGGGGTTTCGTAATTATAAAAAATCTGGCCATCAATAGTTTATTTTTCCTTTGTAAGTATGAACCCGTAAGTTTCTTGTTGAGCGTATGAGTTGCTCAGGCCTGTTAGAATCATTGTTATAAAACAAAGAAGTCTGATTTTATTCATAAATAATATCATTAATTTGCAAACATTACAAATATAAAAACATTATTTACAAAATAAGCAAATAATTTAACCTACCTCCTATTTGCCATATACACACCGGCAAGAATAACAGCAATCCAGAGCAAGAATATCAGGAGGAAATTTTCACCGTCTAATATCCCCCAAAGTATAGCAATGATAGGCATAAGATATGTTACGCTTGAGGCAAAAACTGCGGTTGTTCTTTTAATAACTCTGACATTAAGGATAACAGCCAGTGAAGTGCCAATAAATGAGAGCAAAATGATAAACCCTAGGCTTGAAAAAGCATAAGAATGCGTTTTCATTATAAAGACAAAATCAGTAAATCCAAATAAGAATATTGCAGCAGGAAGACCAATAAATAAAAACGCGATAGATACAATTGTAAGAGTATCGTACTTACTAAGAAACTCTTTAATAATATTCATATTGAGCGCATACATAATTGTTGCAGCAATAATTGCAAGAGAATAAAATGAGTTTAACACCAAATTACCGTTTGAGCTTGACCACAATAACCCAATTGCTCCAAGCAGTCCAATAATAATTCCCAAAATATTAAACCATCTTGCTCTAAGAGAAAAGAATGCAACACCAACAACAAGAGTAAACACAGGCGTTAGTGAGTTTAAAATTCCAGCCATAAGGCTATCCAGTCTGGTTTGAGCTATGGCAAACAAAAAAGCCGGAATACCATTACCAAGCAACCCGGCGATGAAAAATATTTTAAGGTCTTTTCTCTTAACGTTTTTGATTTTACTTATGGCAAAAGGCAGTAATACTAATGAAGACAGAGCTACTCTAAGAGCTCCAACTTGAAGGGGAGAAAAAGCTACTAAGCCCCTTTTTATAAAAATAAAAGAACTGCCCCAAACGAAAGTGAGAAAAATAAGAGTTGCCCAATCAACAAATTTAGGGCGATTATCTGTATTCAATATTAGAATATATAATGGTACAATGACTTTCGACTTACGACTTTCTCAACGAAAGTAAGATATTTTTCAATTCATATAGTTGTGTTCAATAAAATTTCATATCTTTGCCCTCCGTTTTTAATAAAATTTTATTTAACAATCTAAAAATCAATAAAATGTTAAAACAGTACGAAACCGTTTTCATTATGACTCCCGTTTTGTCTGATGAACAGATGAAGGAAACGGTAAGTAAGTTTCAAAAATTCTTAAAAGAAAAAGGCGCCGAGATCGTTCATGAAGATCACTGGGGCTTACGCAAACTTGCCTACCCTATCCAGAAAAAGTCAACAGGTTTTTATCACCTGATTTATTTCAAGGCTGAAGGTAGCCTAATTGCAGAGTTGGAATTAGAATATAAGCGTGACGAACGCATTATTCGTTTCTTAACTGTATCTCTCGACAAGCATGCTGCTGCATACAACGAGAAAAGGAGAAAAGACAAAGAGGTACCAACTCCCCAGGAATCTTAATTAAAAATTTAAATTTGAATTGATTATGGCAACTCAGCAAAATTCGGAAATAAGATATCTGGCGCCAATCGCAGTTGATATCAAGAAGAAAAAATACTGCCGTTTTAAAAAATCGGGTATAAAGTATATTGACTACAAAGACGCGAATTTTCTATTAAAATTCGTAAACGAACAGGGGAAAATTCTTCCTCGTCGTCTTACAGGCACATCTGTAAAATATCAGCGTAAAGTTTCAAAAGCTATTAAAAGAGCAAGGCATCTGGCTATATTGCCTTTTGTTGCAGACTTACTAAAATAAGGAGGTAAAAAATGGAAATTATTTTAAGAGAAGACGTTCCTAATTTAGGATTCAAGGACGATATAGTAAATGTAAAGCCGGGCTATGCACGCAATTTTCTTATCCCAAAAGGTTTAGGAATTCTTGCAGTTAGTTCTGAAAAGAAAAAACTTGCAGAAACTATCAAACAAAGAGCTTTCAAAGAAGAAAAAATAAAGAAAGAAGCTCAGGCTCTTGCAGATAAGATTAAAGATGTAACTGTTAAAGTTGGCGCAAAAGCCGGAACTTCAGGAAAAATTTTCGGATCTGTTAACTCATTGCAAATTGCAGAAGCTATCAAAGCTCAGTTTGAGATTGATATTGATCGCAAGAAAATTGTTGTTGACGGAGATTCAGTTAAAGAAGTTGGAACTTATTCAGCAAAAATCAACCTTCACAGAGAGGTTAAGGTTGACCTTAAATTTGAGGTTATTGCAGAGTAATTCCGAAAATATTTGAGAATTAAAGCTCAAAATTGTAAGTTTGGATACGGGAAAATTCTCTTTTCAAATTATGATTTTGAGCTTTTTTATTTCTAATTAAAACAATGCGATATGCTGACTAACGCAATTATAAAGCAAATCAAATCTTTACATAGCAAATCTGAAAGAAAAACAACAGGATTGTTTATTTCAGAAGGCGACAAGATTTGTAAGGAAATTATTAGCAGCAATTTGAACATCAAAGGAATATACGCATTACAACAATGGATTGATGAAAACAAAAAACCTCTAGAGCATTTTTCCAATGTTAATATTATTTCAGAAAAAGATTTATCCAGAATTAGCGGACAAAAAACGCCTAATAAAGTTTTAATTGTTGCAGAGATTCCCAAACCTTCAATTCAAGACTTAATTATTTCAAACAATATCACAATAGTTTTAGAAAACATTCAGGATGCCGGAAACCTCGGAACAATAATAAGAACCGCTGATTGGTTCGGCATAAAAAACATTGTATGTTCACCAGACACTGTAGAGCTTTTCAACCCAAAGGTTGTGCAATCAAGCATGGGCTCAATTCTTCGAACAAAGGTTATTTATACACCTCTTGAAGAATTTTTCAACACAATTAGTAAAGAAATAAAAGTTTACGGTGCATTTCTAAAGGGAGAAAGCATAAAAGACATCAACTTCCCTTCTGAGTGTATTTTGGTTTTCGGGAATGAATCTAATGGCATCTCTGAGAAATTATTGAAATTCATTACAAATAAAACTACTATCCCATCATTTCTTGCCAACGATTACGACTCAGGCGCAGAATCACTAAATGTGGCAATCGCTGTAGCAACATATCTTTCGAGAATAAAACTCTCATAAAAAAATAACATATATAATTTAATTGCATATTCAGGCATTGCAATACTCAATTGTTCTATTTTTTTTATTTTTGTGTGTTATAAATAATTATTAACTAAACTTTACGGTTATGAGTTTTATAAAGTGGCATCCGGTTTTATACAGTATTAATAATACTGAATTTGACAATCACCATCAGAAACTTGTTGATATTATTAATAAATTTCACAAAGCAATGATGGAAGGAAAGGGAGTTGATTCTCTAGAGCAAATTTTCTTTGAGTTAAAAAACTACACAAACTTTCACTTCAAAGCTGAAGAAGAAAAAATGCTAGCAATAAATTATCCATTTTACGAATCTCACAAAAAAGAACATGATAAACTTATTGCTCGCATGGAAGAACTTTCAGTAAGAGCAAAGACTGGAGAAAAACTTGTTTCTATCGACACATTTAAGTTTTTAAAAGATTGGCTTTTCACTCACATCAGCCGTGTTGATAAACAAATGGGTGAATACATCATAAACAACAAAACATAGCAATTCTGATTTTAAAATATTTAAAAGGAGTTTCTGATGAGTTTTTCATAAGAAGCTCCTTTGTTTTTATTATTTTTGCCGCTTATAGAAAACATTAAAACTTATCCAAACCATGAAGATTCGGATTTCCCTGTTTATTTATATCCTTTCATTTTCACTTTCTTTTGTAGTACAAGCTAGTTCTACTAGCAAAACAGACTCATTAAGGGTTTTGCTTTATAAAGCAGAAAATGATTCAACAAGAAGCAGCTTATATTTAGACATGGGAGATTCCTTTGGATACTCAACACTTGATTCGTCAATCTATTTTTACAAAAAGAGTTTGGAAATATCTGTAAAGAAAGGATATAAAAGACAACAAGCCATGGCATTCTTAAATATGGGTATTGCTTTCCACTACCAAGGCGAGCTTGATAGTGCTTTGGTAAATTACCAGAAGGCATTGGTTATTAGAGAAGATCTTGGAGACAATTTAGGGATGGCCAGATCTTACAATAATATGGGTATTATTTACAGGATACATGGGAATTATGAAAACGCCATTTTAGCATATGAAAAGTGCCTTGAAATATATGAGGAATTCAATGACCCTGACGCACTTTCAAGAGCTTTTAATAATTTAGGCATTGTTTATCATGACATGGGCAACTATGACAAATCTGTTGAGTATCAATTCAAGTCATTAAAAGTAAATGAAGATGCCGGAAATAAAGAGGGCATGTCGAGGGCATACAATAATATTGGATTAATATATCAGAATCAGGGTGATTATGATAGTGCTATAAAATATCTTGAGCTATCCCTAAAGCTTGTTGAAGAGCTTGGAGATAAAAGAGGGATGGCGGCAAGATACAACAACCTTGGCATAATTTATTCTGACTTGAAAGAATATGAAAAAGCACTCGATTTTCATACAAAATCACTTAAAATAAAAGAAGAAATTTCGGATAAATTAGGCATGTCTTCTAGTTATACAAACCTTGGGAACATATACAGAAGCATTGGTGATTATCCAAAGTCGATTTCTTTTTATCAAAAAGCATTAAAAATTGATGAAGAAATGGGAGATAAAAATGGGATGGCTATTGTTTTTAACAATATATCTAACCTTCATCTGATAATTGCAGACTCTGTCCCAGGTGCCGATTTTGACGACAACATAAACAAGGCTATCTACTATGGCAATAAATCATACCAATTGGCGGTTGAAATAGGCGCCATACCTGTTCAAAACAACACGTCTGAGAATATGCTGAATGCATTTAAAAGAATTGGCAACTATAAAGAAGCTCTGAAATTTGCTGAGATATATATAAAAACCAACAAGCAAATGTTTAATGAGGAAAAGACACAGGCTTTGACGGAGATGCAGACTAAGTACGAAACAGAAAAAAAACAGCAGGAAATAGAAAATCAAAACCTTATTATTGAGAAGCAAGATTTGGAAAACAAAAGGCAAAGAACTCAGATTTCATTTTTTATTGCAGGTTCAATTTTATTAATTGTTTTAGTGATTTTCATTTTCACAGGATATCAGCAAAAAAAGCGCAGCAATATAATTATTACAGAGAAAAATGCTCTTCTAATTGAAGCGAATGAAGAGATAAACGCTCAAAAGGAAGAAATTGAGGTTCAGCACAATATGGTTATTAAGCAGAAAGAGCATATTGAAATTCAGAAAGAAAAGATTGAATCTTCAATTAGATATGCCAAGAGAATTCAAACTGCGGTTCTGCCAAAAGACAACAAGATAGACCAAATCATTGGTGATCATTTTGTTCTTTTCAGACCAAAAGATGTGGTTTCGGGCGACTTTTACTGGGCAACAAATATTGGGGAATGGCTTTTTGTTGCGGTGGCAGACTGTACCGGACATGGTGTTCCTGGAGCATTTATGAGTATGTTGGGCGTAAGCTTCCTAAATGAGATAGTTAGAAAAAAAGATGTAAACAATCCATCACAGGTTCTTGATCATTTGCGAGCATCCATTATTGACGCACTAGATCAATCATCTGCAGAAGGCTCTCAAAATGATGGAATGGATATAAGCTTTCTAGCCCTTAACAAAGAAAAAAATGAGTGTTTATGGGCAGGAGCCGGACTTCCAATTTGGATAATCAGAAAGAATAAGATATCTGAGGGTGCTGATCAAGATATTATTGAGGTAATTAAACCGGATAAAATGACAATTGCTATTAGCCCGAGAATGAACGAATTTACTTATCACAAATTCAGCATTGAAAAGGGCGACAGAGCTTATATGTTTACCGACGGCATATTGGATCAATTTGGTGGACCGGAAGAAAAGAAATTTATGTCGAGACAGTTAAAAGCAATAATTTCTTCCACTTCTACATTAACAATAAGAGAACAACATATTGCCATTGAAACCGCACTAAACAATTGGATTAGTCCATTTGAAGGATTCTCATTTAATCAAATTGACGACATCACTTTATTAGGTTTAGAATTTTAAACAATAAGAGAAGTATATTGTTTCATCCTTTATAAAACTTCACAATAAATGGAAATAATAATTCTTGCAATAATATTGTTGGCATTAGCTATCGGAGGACTAGCAATAAAAATGTTTATCAAACCAGGATCCCAGTTTACAAAAACATGCGGGAGTTCATTTGACCCAAAAACCGGAAAAGCAAGACCATGCACATGCGCTTCGGAAAAGGATAATGAATGTGAGAACCTTATAATTGAAAAGAAAGATTAATAATTACTTTTCCCTTTCTACAACTAAAATTCCAGATGATTTAAAAGTTCCTAATTCATCTTTTGTTTTGGAATAAATAAAGAAAGCCTCAATATCCTGTTTTGCTTCTACAAATTCAATAGCTTTCTCAAGTCCCATTACCATAAAAGCAGTAGCATAAGCATCGGCAGTCATAGCATCACCGGCAATTACAGATGCACTTAGAAGAGTATTTTCGGTTGGATATCCTGTTTGAGGTGTAATAGTATGAGAGTATTTTATGCCATCTTTTTCGTAATACCTTCTGTAGTTTCCTGATGTAGCTATTGCTTGATTATGCAGCTCAATTAAATATTGCCAATCCTGAGGATCATCAAACTCTTTTGCAGGTCTTTCAATGCCAATTCTCCATTTTTTATCTCCGGGTTTTAATCCTTTGGCAATTAAATCTCCTCCTATCTCAACCATAAATGAGCTAACGCCATTCATTTCAAGAAACTCACCAATTACGTCAGCAGCATATCCTTTTGCGATAGCATTAAAGTCGAACATAACTCTAGGGTCATCTTTCACAATTCGGCCGGATTCAATTCTTGCTTTGTTGTATCCTACAAAATCAAGAACGCTATCTATTTTTTTTCTAGTAACATCAGATTTTTTCTCAAAACCAAAACCCCATAAGTTTACAAGCGGAGTAACAGTAACATCAAATGCACCATTGGTTTCCTCAGATATTTGTTTAGCTTTATTAAGCACCTTCAAGAAATATTTATCCGGGATATCAGTTTCATTCCTGTTTATTCTCGAAATCAGTGACTGTGGTTGATAGTATGATAGTGAATTATTAAATTCATTGAATAAGCTATCTATTTCTAACTTATAGTTTTTCCCATCAGGACTAAAATATGAAATGGAATAAATAGTTCCAAATACTTCACCTCTAATAATAATATTTTGAAATGGCTTATCCTTTGTGCTGCATGAAATTAGGACAACAATAAACGACAGAAAAACAATAACTTTTTTCATTCTTTCTTGAATTAAGTTTATTAATACGGCTAAGTTCTAATATTAACAGCATTATCTTTAAATTGCAAAAACAGCTCATATGCGTATGGCGTAGCAAGAATTGCGTAGAACCATTGTTTAATGGTTGACTTCGTTCCATATAGTTTATCTTTATATGCAAACCAGTTTAGATAGTTTTGTAGATATTTTGAACTTACACCATTAAATGGTCTTAGGAATTTACGCAGTTGAGCATGAAGGTTGTTTACATGTTGAAGGTGGATATTGTTATTTTCCTTGCTTATGTGTTCCTTAGCCAATATAGACTTATGTTTGATTGTTTTATTTTGT
>JAGXRQ010000018.1 GCA_018335675.1 Bacteroidota bacterium
TTTACAAGCATATTGGTATTGCCATATGCATGATTGCCCATGTTAAACTCTATTCTCCATGGATTATCATCAGACACATTATGATCTGCTTTATTCATGTCTATCTCCGATGCAAATATGGTTAGTGTGGCTGTTCCATCTCCATGATCTTCTAATTCATACCATTCTGAAGGAACTTCTGACCATTCTTCGCCATTCTGGAATTTAAAGCCTGATAAACTTGTTGCATCATGCCATAAAATCTCTATCTCCTTGTCTTCGTTTGGCCAATTCAGGTACATATCTATCTCATTCGGACTTATCGTGGCTGAAACAAATGACACATTTACTGTGATATATGCTCCGTATTCACCCGTATTCGATACTCCAGCTATTAGAACTAGCTCCCCTTCGAATATGTACGCGCCGGGAACACTACCATTAAAAACAGGTGTGCCATTATCCCAATCAATATCCAAAGAGACTGTTGTCGCATCTACGAGTGTTACCAAAACATTCTCAGGAAGATTCAAGTCTTCTATTGACGTAAGATAACTTACTGTTATTGGTGAAAAGCCTGATACTGAAGTTACATTTTTGTTTACAACTACTACAGTTACATATGCTTTTACATCTTCATCATTTAAGAATCCTGGAATAAGCTGAATCTCACCTTCAAATAAATAAGAACCAAGTGCAGTTCCACTATATTCTGGTGTACCTTCATTCCAGATAACTCCCAGATACAATGAATATTCATCATCGGTTGTAACCATAACTTTTGTTGGTAGTTCCAAGGAGCCGAATGTTGTTCCATAGAATGCTGTTATATTCTCTAAAGTCTCTATAGAAGCTATTTGTTTCTCAGTATCGAATACAATAACATTTATTGTTGCTCTGTAATTTGATGGATTGATAACTTCAGGAGTTTCAACAAGTGTCCCCTCAAATACATATGTTCCAGCAACATCGCCATCATAAGCAGGAGTTCCGCCGTCCCAGATAACATTAACATCAACAAAAGAATTGTCAGATAATTTCACTACCGCAACCTCGGGTAAATTAATGTTTTCAACTGCGGTTCCAATAAACACTTGCATGTCACTAAACTCAATAACTTCAATAACCTCAAGTGCATTTGTTTCACAGGTAATAATTGCAGACCAACCGGGTCTAACAACAGAACCATCTGATACAAATTTGAATGTTAACGCTCCTTGAGCATTATCTGCTAAAACAATACCTGGAGAATTTGTTCCACAAAACTTACCAATTAATGGTGAACTTGTATTTTGTCCATTATAAATCTCAAGGTAATCCCATGCACAAGTTGAATTTGCTTCAACATCAAAGCTTAAAAACTGAGCTTTAACAAAGTAATTATTCTGGTTGGGTAAGAATGTATAAACAAAATTTTGACTATTATTATAACTTGATGATGGACCACCTGAATCATAGAATAAAGCATTACAAGTTGCAAGGCTACCATTTTGCATATAAACAATATCAGGTAAATCACCAGTAGAGAATGACCATGTAGGACAACCTATAGCTTCACCTGCTGAATTTTTAGGAACCACCTTCCAAACATAATCAGTGTTTGGAATAATGCTAAAGTCATATGAATTCGTTGTAACATTCGCTGTTACTTCAGTTGGAAGTGTATTCACTCCTATATAAACATCATAAGAAAAAGTTGCAGGTACACTTCCCCATCTTAATTTACCATCCTGGAGTAAAGTAATATTTGTAGAACCATTAGCAGGTATGGGGTTATTAGCACAAGTTGGAGGTTCGTCAATATTTACACATCTAAATAAAGCTTCCCATCCAGCAGCTGTTACTGAACCATCAGATGTGAATTGGAATGTAATTGCGCCGGTTGCATTAGTTGCCATAAATGTGCCGGGAGAATTTGTTCCACAGTATGTTCCAATTATAGGAGCTGATGTATTTGCACCGTTATATATTTTTAGATAATCATATGCACAAGACGTATGAGCTTCAACAGCAAAACTAATAAATTCAAATTCTAAAACTCTATTAGCTTGTGAAGGATAAAAAGTCATTGTAATATTCTGGCTATTTCCATATTGTCCGGTAGGGCCACCTGTGTCATAAAATTTTCCTATACAAGCTTCAACAGTGGCTGATTGACCCATAATATAAACAGGGATTAATCCAACAATAATGGTTTTACTATCTTCGAAAGAATATTCACCTGTTGTAGCAGTAAAATCAAATTGAACTGCCTGTTCAAGTGGTGTGTCTAAAGACGCTGTAACGTTAAATACGGCCTCAACAGATCCACCTGGAGCTAATGGAGTAAGCTCAATCACTTCCATTGTGTTTATAGTAACCCAAGGGCTAATAGTCACTGCCATAGCTTGAATATCAAGCGTTGTTGCTGCCCCTGTGTTTTTGATTGCAACAACAATGTCAGCCGTTTCACCCGGGTCTAATACTCCAGGTATTCCTTCTCCTTCATCATCAACAACAATTGTCTGAAACACTAGATTTGGAGCATTTGCAGTAAGATTAATTTTTGAAACCCAATCGTTTTCGCCATCAGTTAAAATAAGGTCAAACGATGCTTTATACTGATCTGGAACATTATTGGCAACAATTAAAGTGAAGGCATTCAAAACAGTCGATGTATTTTCATCACCTGCATTAACATTACCAAAATCAGCAGTATCACTTCCTGACAAAGTAAAATAAGAATCATCTACTATAATTGTACCTGTAATACCTGTTCCATCATCTGCACCAACATTCTTAACAGTTACACCCAACTTTATTGTTTCACTGAAGTCAATAAGTCCATTGTCATTTCCTTCTTCATCTTTTACAACAAATGAATCTAATACGATAAATGGCCCTTCCAAAGCAGCAGCAGGTATTACTTGAATATAAGGTATATGTTGTGGTTTAGTTACAACTATCATTACATCTCCTCCATCCAACACCGGCATAATAGGAACATTAACTTCTCCTGATTCTCCAACAAATGAAGCACCGTGAAGAACTCCATTCTTTGAAATACCAACATATGAACCCGGAAGTGCATTAACAGTATAAAACTCCATTCCAATAGGCAGAATAGGCATATGAGACACGGTATTTACTTCTCCTTCAGTTAGATATATAACTGTAGAAGGGTCTCCAAATGTTTGATATGCTTGCCAATAGTATAAAGGACTTGAATGTGTAGCATAACTTTGCAAATGTGCTTGGGTAACAGCTAGGTTTCCAACAAATTTTAATGCATCCACTGAAAAATATTCTGAAGCAAATGGAGCATCATAAGCTCCTAAAGAAGTTTCTGCTACTGTTGGTACATATCCGTTATTATTGCCTGAAATTGGGAATGCCCCAACCGACCAATAAAAATCTTCAAACCAGTAAGTATTTGGCGCAGAACCAATATACGCTACACCCCCTTTATTCTGAGCTCTAACCCAAGCTTCTCCAATACATTCAGCCTGACTAAACATACCACTTTGGCAGCAGTTTCCAACAGCTAAAGGATATTTTCCGGTATTTGTCATAGCATGAACATCTGATACAGTAAGAGTTGGACCTGCCCAACTAGTTGGAGAACAATGAGCCGTAAAGTTTATAAATCCAACTGATATTCTTGCATTATCATAGCATCCGGTATATGTACTTAAATATGCATTTACGTTTGTAAAACCATTTGCTGTTTTAAAATAATTCTGAGTACCATACTGAACTGTTGGCTGACCTACGGCAGGGTTCCAATAACTATCAGATCCAGCAATAAGAGTTACATCATTAAGATAAGTTGGATCTGTAAATTCATATTTCTGATAATATAAAATTTTGTCTAATTGATTTTGAAGCTCTCCAGTATTTCTAGCAGAAAGCCTGCCGTAATATATATCTGGAAACATATCTCCATCAATACTTGCATAATAAAGGTCTGTTACTTGTCCTGAAGAACTTCCAGTTGCAGAAGCAGGAATTTTTCCCGGGTCACCAACTATTACTACAAACGATGGAGCAGTATCTTCCGGAGTTGCCGCATTATAAACACCTTGTATGTAAGTTTTCACAGCATTTGCAGTTGTACCTATAACATCTGTATATGCCACAGTAACAAAAAAGCCTTGCTGTGTTTTCCATTCAACGAATGGAGCAAGAGTTGCCTCAAAGTCTCTGTGAGACACTATAAGCATCTTAATTGGATTTTTTGTCAAATCAGGGTGGTCTTCGAATGCTCCTTTATTTGAAATCGGATTTATTACCGATTTTTTAATTACATCAAAATATGGAGAATATGTAGATGCCTTAATATAATTCGTCAATGCCACATCGGAGCCAGTGTAAACAATTTCTAAATCAATATTATTAATCACTCTAATAACTCCTTCAACAGGGTTGTAAGAAATTGGGGCAACTGTAAGTCTAGCCAATCTCATATCTCTTAATACACCTAATATTTCAACAGTTGCAATTTCAGGTTGAATAAAAGTATTTTTAAAGTAAACATCTTTTTCAAATTCAAATTGAATCTTTTCAATGTCTTGATCCTTCCGAATTGAAGGCTGCACAGGCATCAACATGTTCATTATTCCTAAGTCTTTAAGCTTATACTCTTCTGTAGTGTAGCTCAAAACCTTAACTGTCACTTCTGCTCCAAATGGAATCTCAATAAGATTTTTTGCAGCCGGCAGCTTGGGAGTGCCAATGTTTCCAACACTATAGCCTTCCGGCATAATAAGTTCAGTAAATGTACCCTTGTCTGATTTAACATCTAGCACATTTAGTCCATCAAACACATAATTAACTCTGGTCGAAGTAATTGTATTTGATTTTACTTCCAGCAAACTCTTGTTTTCAGCAAACTCAATTCTTGTAGTTTGTGAAAAAAGGCTTGTTGATACGCAAACTAAGAGCATTACTAGTATTGATATTAGTTTGCTTTTTCCTAAAAATGAATTTTTTTCTAACATTTTCAACTTGGTTTTGTTTGGTAAATTTGATTGCTTCATTGAATTATTAATTAATTTTCTAATATAAAAATGGGTTATTTTAACACTAAACAACAATTACAATAAGTAAGGTGTTTTTTTGTTATGTGCTTTTTGCTTGTAATTTACTGTTATATAATAACTTGTAAATTTAAGCAATTCAGTTTAAAGGAACAAGAAATGCAGCCCTGATCAAGCGCCATTGAAAAAACCTCAGAAACTACTATAAAAACTAGGGATGCGAAGGAAACAATTGTTTAATCCTTGTTTTTTTGTGTTTTTTTAAGACTTTTTCGAGACAAGGGCAGAAATGTTTTTGACGGGAAATAATGAAGTTACTACTCCTATAATAATTACAGTAGCAGACACCAGAATAAAATCAGTAAAATTCATTGCAACAGGATACGCTTCTATTATGAATGACCCTTCTGAATAAAGCGAAATAACACCAAATTCCATTTGTATCCAACAAAACAATGCCCCTAAAAGTAATCCTATAAATGCACCTCCAATACTAATTAATATTCCTTCAATTAAGAATATCCTTTTAAGTAGTTTTTTATCGGCACCCAGAAACCAGAGTGTTCGCACATCCTTGCTTTTCTCTATAACCAACATTGTTAATGACCCTACAACATTAAAAGCAGCAATTAATAATATAAAAGACAAAATCAAATAAATTGCCCACTTCTCTGAACGCATAATTTTATATAGAAAATCTTGTTGTTGAAGCCTGTTTTTCACAACATATTTGTCACCAACAATGTTTGTGATGCTCTTTTGTATTCTGCTATGATTTGCATTTGGTTCAAGAGAAATAAACAATGATGTAATCTCTTCATCGTACTCTAATAAAGATCTTGCAAGCCTTATGGGAACTATGATGTATTCCATATCAAACTCAGACTGAATGCCAAACACCCCGGATGCAAAATTTGAACTGGCGTTAAAAGCCTGTGCAGGATTTATAACTGCTTGCCTTCCTCTTTTTGGAACATAAATAGTGTGAAAATTCCTAATGTCGTGTATGCTAGAATTTAACATATATGCAACCCCTTGGCCTAAAAGAATATAATCCCTGTTTCCTTCTTCAAGAATTATATCTCCTTCAACAATCATTGTATCTATTCCGGTAATATTGAAATAATCATTGCTTACTCCTCTCATTTTAACTAAATGCTGACGATTTCTATATGAAATCATAGCAGACTCTTCAATAATTTCACCAATATACAACACCCCTGGGATATTCTTAATTTCCTCGACGGAGATATCCGACATCCTAAAGCTTTTTCCCTCATTAACAGTGATTTCAATATCTGGATTAAATGCATCAAATAAAGAAAGTATCAGCTTTTCAAAACCATTAAATACAGATAAAACGATAATTAACGCCATTGCTCCTACCCCCACTCCTACAACAGAAATCAATGAAACTATATTGATAATGTTATGGGATTTCTTTGCGAACAAATAACGCCGGGCTATAAAGAATGGGAGTTTCATTATCGGATTATTTTTTTCTTGCTACAACAATTAAACCTGTACCTTTTGAATTCTTAACATTGACATCAAGAATATTTAGCCAAAAACATAAAGGGAAGAATAATAGATAATAAATTGGTAAAAGAAAAAAGAAAAATTTAGAAAAATTTAGCATACTCACCGGATATTTAATTGATAATCTCCAAGATAAACTGCCGAATTTCCCATAGGAATATTTTGCATTTACTTTATTAAACCCTACTTTTTCAAGCTTTTCATGAATGTCTTTTATAGAATATCCATCCCTAACATGTTCCGAAATGAATGAAGTATCATCTTCTGAATGAATATCAGATCCACCCTGATCCGATGGAGTCGATATAAGCAGCATACCACCCGACTTAAGACTTTTATATGCATTCTCCATTACCTTAACATCATCCAAAATGTGTTCTAAAACGTCAACAGATAAAATAATATTATAAGCCTGAGGTTCGGAAAATTCTGTTAGATCTTCAATGTCAAAATTGACGTTGTTTAGCCCTGCCTTAGAAAAGAACTCTGAGCATTCTTTTACTTCTTTTTCTTTTATGTCTATTCCCTTAATTATCCATGATTTATATTTTCTTGCTATATACCAAGAATATTGTCCAAATCCACTGCCTGCATCTAACACAGTAATTCTATCTGTCTTATTAAAAGAAAGTGCAATCCTTTTAATCTCTCGGTGAATATACCATGCACGAAGAAATAGAACATCGAGAATGAAGTAGAATAACCTTAATGTAAAAACATTACGTTTAAATATTTTACCAAGATGCTTTTTTATAGGGTCATACTCCATAATCTCTATTCTTTAAGCAGCTTCTCAATGTTTTCAAGATAGTCGAGACTGTCGTCAATAAAAAACCTTAGTTCAGGAACCTTCCTGATTTGATTCTTTACTCGATCTCCCAGTTTTTTCCTAATCTGCTTATTGTAAATTTCTATTGTCCCCAATACTGCATTAGCATCTTTGCCGAATATACTAATATAAACTCTTGCTAATGACATATCAGCTGTAACATTTACCTTAGTTACAGTAATCATTGCACTTTGAAACCAGCTTTTGGCTTCAATCTGAAATATTTCCCCGAGGTCTTTCTGAAGAAGTCGGGAAATGCGTTTTTGACGATTTGATTCCATATTTGCAAAGATATAAACAAATAAGACAAGATTAAAAAAACTATCACAGACGGGTTTAGAGCACAAACTTTTTGTAATAAAACTTTGACTTTCAATTTCTTTAAGTTATTTTTATGATGATTTTGAAATAAATGATTCATCATAAACAGGAATAATTATGGCTACACCGGATTTTATTTACCAAGACCCAATGCCACTTGGGGATGATAAGACAGATTATTATTTACTAACCAAAGATTATGTAAAAAGCTCTGAGTTTAATGGCAAATATGTTCTTATTGTTGAAAGTGAAGGCTTAAAGCAATTGGCAGCAAGGGCTATGCGCGATACATCATTTATGCTCAGAACAGGGCATATTAAACAGATTGCAGATATTATTTCGGATAAAGAATCAAGTGAAAATGACAAGTATGTAGCTGTTACAATGCTTAAGAATGCTGAAATATCAGCAAAAGGTCAGCTCCCATTTTGTCAGGATACGGGCACTGCAACTGTTTTCGCAAAAAAAGGCCAACAGGTATGGACAAATGGTAATGATTATGAATCATTATCTAAAGGTATTTATAAAACTTATACTGAGGAGTATTTACGCTATTCTCAGGTAATTCCTTTAGATATGTATAAAGAAAAAAATTCCGGGACAAATCTTCCTGCACAAATTGACATAAATGCTTGTGATGGCGATGAATACAATTTTCTATTTGTAGCTAAAGGGGGAGGATCTGCCAATAAAACATCTCTTTTTCAGGAAACTAAGGCTTTACTTAATCCTGAAAGTCTTGAAAAATTTATCGTTGAAAAATTAAAATCTATTGGAACTGCAGCTTGCCCTCCATATCATGTGGCTTTTGTAATTGGGGGAACATCAGCTGAGACTTGCTTAAAAACCGTAAAACTTGCTTCTACTAAATATCTTGACGGATTGCCGACCAAGGGAAATGATTTTGGACAAGCATTTAGAGACGTTGAGCTTGAGAAAAAGATTCTGGAAGCATCATATAAATTAGGAATTGGAGCCCAATTTGGCGGTAAGCACTTTGCTTTAGATATTAGAATAATACGCCTTCCTCGACATGGAGCGTCTTGCCCGGTGGGAATGGGAGTTTCTTGCGCGGCTGACAGAAACATTAAGGCAAAAATAAATAAAGATGGAATCTGGATTGAAAAAATGGAAAGTAACCCCGGTCAATTTATACCTGAAGAATATAGAGAATTAGAAGACAAGGGTGCAATAAAGATAGATCTTCAGAAACCAATGAAAGAGATTCTTTCAGAACTGAGCAGACATAAAGTGGGAACCCGATTATCTTTAACCGGAACAATTATAGTTGGGAGAGACATTGCTCATGCCAAGCTAAAAGAGCGACTAGATAATGGAGAAGATTTGCCACAATACATTAAAGATCATCCAATTTATTATGCTGGCCCTGCAAAAACCCCACAAGGAATGGCATCAGGTTCGTTTGGGCCAACAACAGCTGGACGAATGGACTCATACGTTGACCTTTTTCAACAAAAAGGTGGAAGCATGATAATGATTGCAAAAGGGAATAGAAGTCAGCAAGTAACTGATGCTTGTAAGAAGCATGGAGGATTTTATCTTGGTAGTATTGGTGGTCCTGCAGCAATATTAGCTCAAGAGAACATTACAAACGTTGAACTTATGGAATATCCTGAATTAGGGATGGAAGCAATCTATAGAATTGAAGTAAAGAACTTTCCGGCTTTTATACTTGTAGATGATAAAGGAAATGATTTTTATAAAATGTAATTATTTAATTACCCAAATAAAAAAGGCCGCAAATTTGATTTGCGGCCTTTTCTATTTTTACTATAATCTCTTAATATTCCCAAAGATCAATTTCCCAGTTTCTGATGTCATTTTTAATTCTTTCAGCTTCCAAAAGCGCATCTAGGCCTTGGTAGTACTGAGCAATTGTACGGTCATAAACGTTAGATTCCTTGTAAATATAGCTGTTATACATTCTGCGTAGGAACAAATCATCAAATGAAATTCTTTGAGCATCATTATGCCTGTTGAAAACTTCAGCATTTACAAAAATATTTCTGCAATGAGGATAATATACCCAAAATAAAGGCTCATCAACCAAGCCAAGTCCACTAATGTCGCGTTGTCTAATAGGTGAAATTCCTAGTACCCTTACATCAAGCATAGACCTTTTACTATCAACAAACCATACTTCTTTGATTCTGAATTTTGTAACTTCCTCAGATCTAAAGCTAATAATAATCTCTTCTAATTCTCCTGTTTCAGGATTTTCGAAAATGTCAACTCTTTGAAGCTTTTCCTGAATTTCTTCCGGAGTAAGAGGAGTGGTAAATTCGTCGTCTTCATAAGCAATTATTGCACCTTCTCTGATTCCATCATAAATAACCTGCATAAGGCTTCTCCTATTCTGGATTGGAGTAACAGGGTAATACAAGGGTTGGTTAATTTTTTCCCTCATATCAATAACCTGCCATATAGTTCTAGCCCACTGAACTTCAACTTCTCTAACATAAGGTAGTTCAACAGGTGTTTTCTCTTCTATCCAAATTTTATCATAAAAATTATCTCTGGGAGGTGCATCAAGAACCTGAGAATTTGCTATAACTGCAAAACCTGAAACAAGGATCAGGGAAATGAATAATTTTTTTAACTGAGTCATGTTTTTATCCTCCAATATTAATTAATTAGTCTAATTTAAGAACAACTGCTGAAAGTGGTCTGTTGGTATTATCAGGACCTCTGGCAATGATATCACTAAAAGTAAATACCTGACCTCTTCTACCGCGACCAATAGCAGTAATCATCTCATTAGAGAAAGTACCGCCTCTGGCATTGTATGGTCTTAAATCACCAGCTTCAATAGTATACATTGTAAACGAAATAATTTCAAATTTAGCTTCAAAATCAAACCCTTCCGGATCAGCAGTAACTCTTGGAACTGCTTGCAGTCTTTCGCGGGCAACTGCAGCACCACTATTTAAACCTGCGACTTTTGGTGTCGGGTTTGGAATAGGTCTTACTCTAAATTCTGCACTACCCATAGGTCTAGTACCGCCATCCATTAGGGCACTTACTGTAATTTTTGCTTCCCTGGTTCCACTGGTCATTCTAACGGTAAACTTACCATCACCTCTAGGAATTAAAGAACCACCACTAGATATAACAGCCCTGATGTTTTCATTTGCAACTCCAGGTACAGAAATAGTAACAGGATTATCAACTCCAACATAAAAAACATTCATAGCATCTGCTGAAACAGTAACTGAAGGTCTTTGCACAATATAATCACCCTTAAAAGGATAAGGAGTCATTTGACCTGAAACAGGATGAGGTACCTGAATTTCGCCTTTAAAAGATCTTGATCCAATTGCACTTGCTGGAACTCTATATTTTCCAACCCCATCTTTTGCTTCAATTGAACGTCCATCAACCACAATAGTAGGTTTTTGTTTAGTGTCATAAGCTGCAACAAATATATCAGCTTCATAATGATCGCCTAACATAACAATTTGGCTTCTTGGAACAACTCTTGCTTCTATTTTGTCAAAGCTAAAATCTTCAGCAGAAATTTCACTATATAGTCTTGAAACTACTTCAAATTCAGCATTTTTTACTTCTGTAACCAGTCTGCTAAGGTTTGTGGCTATTGCGATAGGGATAACCCTGTCAAACATTGATCTCTGCCAACTAATTTCTTTACCATTATTATCTAAAAAAGGTCCTTCAGTGTCAATTCCTAATTGAAGACCTTCAAGAAATCTTTCTTGCCTTTCTTGAGGAACAAGTTCAAGCAAAATATTTGTAACACTTTGCTTATAATCTTCTATCTTTTTCCTCAAAGCATAAGCTTTGGTGCCTTGACCCCCATCTGCAAGCATATCTTGATTTCCATCTTTTATCCAATACGCAGATGTTTTACTATACTGAGATTTAGTTTTTAAGTTAAGAAGGCTAAGAGTATCAGCTTTTTCCATAGGAATTTTGTCGAGACGGGATATCATGTCCGACCTATGAAACTTAATAAAAGTAACAACTGAATCAGTAAGTTCTTGAACTTTCATCGCCCTTTTATAATAAGGCTCTACTTTTTCGGGAGCTAATGCCATTTGCTGCCTAAACTCTCTATAAACATCGTCAACTCTTTTAGTAAAGTTCAAGTTGGTTCGTTTTATACCATCATCAATTAGTACAAATGAGTCCATAACAGTCACCGATACATTAAGTGCCATCAGTGAAATGAACACCAAGTACATTAGCCCAATCATTTTTTGTCGGGGAGTTTGCTTGCCTCCTGCCATAATATAATAGTATTAGCTTTTACAAAAATTTATACTAACCATTAACCTTACCAACACTCATAGCTGAAAGCATATTTCCGTATACATTATTTAAAGCTCTGATATTACCGGAAAGTTGCATTAATTCAGTTTTTAGTTGTTCTGTGTTGGCTGAGGACTCACTAATATTTGCAACAAATTGGTCCAAACTAGCTTTAAGTCTGTCAGTATTTGCATATTGCTCATTTGAGGCCTGAAGTTGCAATTCATAAACTGCATTTAGAGCTGTAAGATTCTGAGTAGTTTTAGACATCTGCTCAGCATAAACTTTAGCCCCTGAAGAAGAACCTTCCATTGCCTCAACAGCTTGAGTTAACAAACTGGCTGTTTTGCTATAGTTTTCAGCCATCTGGCTTGAATAAACAGTAAGATTCTTAATGCTTTCGTTATAGTCAACCGAAGCCTGAAGGTTTTCTTTAGCAATAACTGCTGTTCCTTGATATGCTTCTTTCATCTCACCAAGTGCAACAACAGTATTTTGAAGACTCTTCGCATATTCTTCTGAAAGGCTAAGATCATGCTTCAAATATTCTGCAGTATTCTTGTAAGACTGGCTTAATTCCAAAACAGACTGAGAAGCCAATTGCATATTCTGCACATATTGATTTGTTGCAATTGTAGCATTTGATATATCAGCAAGTTTTTTAGCATTATCGCTTAGATTTCTTAATCCTTTACTTAAATCTTCAATAAGTTCAGGACCAATATTGGCTTCTTCAAGCATTTTATCTAAGTTGGTAGAGATTGTAACATTCTGAATATTTTGAGTTGTTACTCTTTCTCCTCCAGAACTATCTTCAATCCCAGCTAATTCGGGATACACAAGTGTCCAATCTGGCTCATCATGAGGAGGTTCAAACCCAGACATGAAGAAAATTAAAGCTTCAACACCAAGACCAACGATTAGCATGATTTCTGCTCCAGGATAGTGGTTAATTTTGAACAAAGCTCCCAAAATTACTACAGAAGCACCCCAGCCATATAGTTTGGCCATTAGGTTTTTGAATGTTTTTGTGTGTACAAATTTCATAGGGCTTATCTATAATTTATTAAAATTTAAGATGTAATTTCAAAAAACAGAATACTTAATTAAGTTTTACAAAGATATATAAAATATTAATTTGCGTTTTTTTTAATAAACATTTGATGCACCACCACCATCATTTCTATCACGGCCGAGGAAATCCTGAACACAACGGAATCCAATAAATGATTTTGCGGTATCTTGGTACTCATATGTTCTTGCGCTAACTTGTAGAAACTGTCCAACATCTTTCCAGCTTCCACCGCGAATTACCTTACGTTTTTTAGTAATAGGGTCATCATTTTGAGCTTCATATTGATAGCTCATGTTCATGTCGTGGCCGAAGATATAAAATGACTCGTCGTATGCGTCAGATGTCCATTCAGCAACGTTACCTGACATATCATACAATCCATAATCATTTGGAGGATAATGTCCAACAACAACGGTTTGAAAACCACCATCATCAGTATAATTACCTCTTAACGGTTTGTAGTTTGCAAGGAAACATCCGTCAATATTTCTAGTATATGGTCCACCCCATGGGAAAGGGTTTAAATCAAGTCCGCCTCTAGCTGCATATTCCCACTCGGATTCAGAAGGTAGTCTAAAGTCTGAAGCAATAGAATTGCCTCCTCCTGTAAGATATGAGTTTAAGAATTGTGTTCTCCAAATAGTGAAAGCTCTAGCTTGCATCCAATTAACACCAACAACAGGATAATGGTCATATGTTGGGTGCCAAAAATACATTTTTGTCATTGGCTCATTATATGAATAGCTGAAATCGTGTATCCAAGCTAAAGTATCAGGATAAACAGGAGTTTCGTATTCAAGAACAAACTCTCTTCTAGGAGTATTTCTCTCTGCTCTTTTAGCAGCTCTTTGAAGATCTATCCTATAATAGCGATAAATTAATTTTCTTGTATCGAGTTCTTTCCTGCGGAAAAATCTTTCATGTTCTGGCAAGAACAATTCAGCAAGAAATTCTCTTTCCTCTTCACCAGTCCAGCGAATTCTCTGATTCCAGTTGATAAGTGGCGGTTCAAGATCTTGACCATACTCATCTTGCAGAATTAAATGTCCTTCATCAAACTCAGACAGTTTCAAGTGAGCAAGAGAGTCTCTTACCCAATACACAAATTGTCTGTATTGATTATTGGTAATTTCTGTCTGATCCATATAATAAGATGGTAAAGACACAGTTTTGGAAATAGCATTATGAGTATATGCTGCATCCTGATCTGACGGACCCATGGTATAACTACCAAGCGGAATATAAACCATTCCGGGCGGATCGCCGTAATAAAATCCCGGTCTGTCAACGACACCGGTAAGGTGGCCTCTGCCACTGTCACAACTATTTAACAAAATGATAATAGAAGCAAAAAAAACTAATCTTTTCATAATAGCTCCTGTTTTTATATGACCACTAAAAATATTTCTAACTCTATTTAATTTAAACGAACAATTTTTCCTATAGTTACAACCTTTTTTAAAGATGTTATAAAAATCTAACATTTTTATATGGTTGATTTAATCTTTCAAATTCAAGGTTGAAGCAATACTGCAACATAATTTCATGACTTCCCCAGCTTCTTCCTTGTCTTCCTAAGAGTGAAGTTGTAATATCATATGAGTATCCAATACTTATCTGATCTAACCTCAACCCTAGAAGAAATACTACTGCATCATCCAACCTATAACTCACTCCACCCCAAACAATCTCTTTATATGTTACCATTGCATTGATATCCAATTGATAACTGTTAAAATCGGATTTTAAAAGTGCTGAAGGCGTTATTACATAGTTATTATTTCCCGGATATAAATAGTCAAATCCACCTGCAAGATAATAATGTCTTTTATTTCGGTAATTTGCATATCCAATTTCGTTATTTGCTTGCCTTAGCTGGGTTACAGATAATCCAATCCAAGCGTTTTCATCAGACTGGTAGAATCCTCCGAGTGCAAAATCGAGCAAGATATTACTTTGCTCATCTTTATCAGCCAGCACAGGGTCTCCTTCGTTAATTGGTTTAAACTGGGAGAAATCTATTCTCGAATCGATAAAACCAACTTGCCCTCCTATTCCTAGTTTTCCATATCCTAATAAATAATGATATGAATATCCAAGCTTAACTCCAACTGCTGTTTGAAACCCAACTTTATCTTGAAGAAACCCAAGTGCTAAACCGCCTTTCAGCAGAGAAACCGGTGCATCAACATTAAGACTGTACGTTTCCGGAGAAAGTTTTTCTCCTTCTTCGGTTTTAAAACCAGCCCATTGTTGTCTGAACAATCCGGTAGCACAAATTGAATTTCTAAGACCTGCAAATCCGGGATTAATTCCCATATTATTAAACATGTTATGGCTAAACTGTGGCTCTTGCTGCGCAAATAACGCTGAGCAAACAAGAGAAACAAATAATATTGTAAGCCAAAAAACTCTCATTGTATTTTTCCTTTTAATTCAGAAAACGCAAAAAAACAAATATTATTTAACTTATTTGAAATTTATGCGCTTTAAATTTAAGCGGGTAAAAGTACAATAAATTTTTTATTAACATGTCGTTGTTAATAACTTCCTAAATCAAAAAATCAAAGAGCGTATTGATTATCAGCTAATTATAAAAGCCAAATGTACTTTGGCATTCTACAAAATTAATTTACAAATCTAAACAATTTATCAGTAATTCTACGCAGTTTGCAATTATCACTGATTATTTACAAAAATTTCACCCTAAAAGTAGTATTTTTTGTTAAACCAAAACTACTTTTGAAAAAAATCACAAAAATTTTTGATAAACCTGCCACCATCTTTCTGGAATTTCTTCTTGACATGCTGCCTGATAGTCTTTGTAGGAGCATGGGACTAGAAATTGTCTATCATATTTTATTTGCATTCCTGACGGACAAGGAACTTCCATCCACCATCTGTCGCTCACTTTACTTTTATAAAATACTATTTCATTGGTAAATTCTTTTATTGAGACCACGTACTTAATATAAGCACCTGTGTCTTTTCTTTCTCTGTCAGGGAAGTCATTTTTTCTATGTGCAAACCCATCAATAAAATACCATATCATTTGAGCAATCAAGTGAGCTGTTTGTTCTCCATTATCAAAAGCAGGATTATGTTCATAAAATCCGATAGAAGAAAGTTTATCGCTTAGTCCTGCATATCTAACAATCTGACATGCCTCTTCTCCATAAAATCCATTAGGAGAGGCAAAAGAATTTCCCGGGGCATCTGATTGTCTGATGCTGGAGACATCAAAAGAAAACATATCAGCATTTCTAACAATAGGCTCAACTTCTTCAAGGTTGCTTCTAACTAAGCCTAATCTGTAAACATCAAAAAACATTTTATTCATCAGTTCAATAGCATCCTGATCAATAAAATAAGTTTGATAGCCAATGTTTGTGTAATTAAACAAAAAATTAGGTTTATGCTTAATTATATCACTTAAATAACTTTTATGATTAATTCCTGGTTCATTGAGCCCAATATCAAAGCAAGAATCTACAGAAACAATGTTGATTATTTGCCCCAAAGATTCATATGCCAGATAATTTGCGTATGTTAGGTCCTGGCTACCACCAATTAAAACAGGCACTATCCCTTTTTCAATAAGATCAGCAACAACAGTTTTAACGGCATAATAAGTATCTTCAGGTGTATGTCCGGGCTTAATGTTACCTAAGTCTGCAATATGAATTTTATTAGGACCTTGAAAAAGTTGATAAAGATATTTCCTTACATAATCGGGCGAAAGTCCGCACCCTTGATTTTCAGGTGCATTTCTGTCTTCAGGAATCCCAATTATGGCAATTTGTTTATTATCGAGAGAAGGAAACCCTTCATCAACAATATAAGAATCAATTACCTCCCCTAACAATAGTGGGTGTGATTTTGTTTTGTTTTTAATTTTTGCAGGGTCAATTGCTTGAAAATATGCCTCAAGTTCCATTTCTTATTTCCTTATTTCTTTTTTTTGGAAGATTTAGTTTTTGCAGAGCCTGTGGCTTTGCTTTTGGTTGTACGTGATTTTTTTACAGAGGTTGCTCCGCTCTCACTTTTAATTTTCAAACAATCTTCCAAAGTTATATCTTCGGGCTTGCAGCCCTTAGGGATTTTCAGATTTTCTCCTTTAAAAGAAATGTATGGGCCCCATCTTCCAATAAGCACTATCACATCAGGTTCTTTCTCAAATTTTTTAATTATCTTTTTGCTTTCGGCATTTCTTTTATTAAGAATAATTTCTATAGCTCTATCAAGCGACACTGTTAATGGATCGTCTGTTTTGGGGATTGACACGAATTTCGAATCATGCCTAAGATATGGTCCAAATCTGCCAACAGCAGCAACAATTTCTTTTTCTTCAAAAAGTCCGACTTTTCTAGGCAGTTTAAATAATTCGAGAGCATCCTCCAAAGAAATTGTATCAATGCTCTGATTTTTCAACAAACCTGCAAATGTTGGTTTCTCTTCTTCATTAGATTCTCCAATCTGGGCCATAGGGCCAAACCTACCAATCTTAACATAAATATTTTTGCCAGATTGCGGGTCTTTCCCCAGCAGTCTTTCTCCGCTAACCTTTTCTGATTTTTGCAAAGCATTTTCAACGGTTTTATGAAATGGCCAATAAAACTCTTTGATTACACCCTCCCATTTAATATTATTTTGAGCAATCTCGTCAAACTCCTTTTCAAGCTTTGCTGTAAAGCTATAATCAACAATTTCCTTGAAATATTCGACTAGATAGTTATTAACAACTGTACCCAAATCGGTAGGGAATAGTTTGTTTTTTTCTGCGCCGGTAATTTCACTATTTTCAAGTTCAATTATTTTTGAATTTCTCAATTCAAGAACGCAGTATTTACGCTTTTCTCCATCTCTACTTTCTTTAACCACATATTCCCTTTTTTGAATTGTTGAAATAGTTGGTGCATAAGTTGAAGGTCGTCCGATGCCTAATTCTTCAAGTTTTTTTACCAAGCCTGGCTCTGTATATCTAGGGTTATGTTTTGAAAATCTTTCAACCGCATGCATATAATTAAGGTCAAGCTTTTGGCCAATTTTTAATGGAGGAAGGATTGATTTTCCTGATTCTTCTTCTTCCTCATCAGTTGACTCGAAGTATAGTTTTAGAAATCCGTCAAATTTTATAACCTCCCCAATAGCCACTAGCTTTTCATTAGCTTTTGAAATACTAATATCAACCTGCGTTTTCTCAATTATTGCATCAGCCATTTGAGACGCCATGGTTCTTTTCCAAATAAGCTCATATAATCTTTGTTCAGCGGGATCGCCTCCAATAGATTTCACAGACATCTCAGTTGGTCTTATTGCTTCGTGAGCTTCTTGAGCACCTTTTGTTTTGGTAGTATATTTTCTTGATTTAGCATAATTTGCACCAAATACTTTGGTAATCTCATTTTTTGCCATTTCGATAGCTGAATCAGAGAGATTTACTGAGTCGGTACGCATATAAGTAATTTTCCCAGATTCATAAAGCTTCTGAGCAATTGTCATAGTTCTTGAAACAGAAAAGCCTAGCTTTCTTCCTGCTTCCTGTTGCAAAGTAGAAGTAGTAAAAGGGGCAGAAGGCGATTTAGTAGAAGGTTTAGTTTCGACATTTTCAACAGTAAATACACTCCCATTGCATTTATTTAAGAACTCGTAAGCACTTTCATTGTTGATTATTTTATTAGAAAGTTCGGCCTTAAATTGCATATTATGACCGTTATGTATAACATCAAAAATTGCGTGAACTTTATAAAAGTTTTGAACTTTAAATGCCTGTATCTCTTTTTCTCTTTCCACAATAAGCCTAACAGCTACCGACTGAACTCTCCCTGCCGATAATGATGGTCTGACTTTCTTCCAGAGCACAGGCGACAATTCAAAGCCTACAAGTCTGTCGATTACTCTCCTAGCCTGTTGAGCATTAACAAGATTAATATCAAGTTTTCTAGGATTTTCTATTGCATTTAGAATTGCTTTCTTTGTAATCTCGTGGAAAACGATACGTTTATACTTATTTGCCGGCAATTTCAGACTTTCAGCAAGGTGCCATGAAATAGCTTCTCCTTCGCGGTCTTCATCAGTTGCGAGCCAAACCATTTCAGCAGATTTTGAATCTTTTTGAAGTTCTGCAATTACTTTCTTTTTATCAGCAGGTATTTCGTAAAGTGGTGTGAAATTCTTTTCAACATCAACACCTAATTTTGTTTTGGATAGATCTCTAACATGTCCAAAACTTGATTTTACTAAAAAATCTTTACCCAAAAATCCCTCAATGGTCTTCGCTTTAGCTGGAGACTCAACAATAACAAGGTTTTTAGCCATAATATCTTTTTTTGCCTTGGTTTAAAATTCTGCAAAGAAAAGCAAAACCTTTTGTATAAAACAAAGAAACCTTAAAATATTTTTATATAATACACTGTGTATTTTGAGTAATTTTGTCGGCTAATCATTGAGAATAATGAAAAAATTGTATATAGAAACTTACGGTTGTCAGATGAATTTTTCTGATAGTGAAATTGTTGCTGCAATTATGACAGAAAACAATTTTGAGACAACTTCCAATATAAAAGAATCGGATGTTGTTTTTATAAACACTTGCTCTATAAGAGATAATGCTGAAAAAAGAGTAATGGGGAGGCTAAAAGAAATGCAGAGCTTGAGAAAGCAAAACCCTCAACTGATAATTGGCGTTATAGGGTGCATGGCAGAGAGACTTAAAACACAGTTATTGGAGGAAGAAAAGCTTGGAATGCGAATAGATATGGTTGTTGGGCCAGATGCTTACAGAGATTTGCCACAATTAATGATAGATGTTGAGTCGGGTCAAAAAGCTTGTAATATTATCTTATCTAAGGAAGAGACATACGCAGATATTACACCAGTAAAGTATTCCGGGAATAATGTTTCAGCATTTATTTCAATAATGAGAGGTTGCGAAAACTTTTGCTCATATTGTGTAGTACCTTTAACAAGAGGAAAGGAAAGAAGCCGAAATCCATTGACAATAATTAGTGAAGCCAGAGAACTATTTGAAAAAGGATACAGAGAAATAACATTGTTGGGGCAAAATGTAAATTCATATAATTGGGACAACGGTGATGTAAATTTCAGCAAGCTACTGCAAGAAGTTGCCGGAATAAGCCCTCTTTTAAGAGTCAGGTTTGCAACATCTCATCCAAAAGATATATCAGATGAGCTAATTAATGTAATTGCTTCATACAATAATATATGTAATGCAATTCACCTTCCTGTACAATCAGGTAGCACTGACGTTTTAAGAAGGATGAATAGAAAATATAACAGAGAAGACTATTTAGAGAGAATTCAAAAAATTAAAAGTACAATTTCAAATTGCGCATTATCTACAGACATTATTGCCGGTTTTTGTGGAGAAACAGAGGAGGATCATAAAGAAACTTTAAGTCTTATGAAAGAAGTCGGGTTTGACTTCGCTTTTATGTTTAAGTATTCCGAGAGGCCAGGGACACCTGCTGCCACAAAATACAAAGATGATGTTCCTGAAAAAATTAAAGGAAGGAGGCTGCAGGAAATAATAGATTTACAGCAGCAATTATCTTTAGAGAGCAATCAAAATAACATAGGAAAAACCTTCGAGGTATTAGTTGAAGGATATTCAAGAAAATCAAAAAAACAGGTATCCGGGAGAAACTCTCAAAACAAAGTTGTTGTTTTCGAAGATAAAGGTTATAAACCCGGAGATTATGTTAATGTTATGATTACATCGTGTACAGCAGCTACACTAATTGGGGAAGGACATAGCTCTAATTCTTAAGTTTTGGGAGTAGGGTTTCGGCTATTTTAAAGTCAATTGCAGTCGTAATTTTTATGTTTTCAGGATTTCCTTCGGTTAAAAATATTTTATGTCCTCTTGACTCTAGCACTGTAGCATCATCTGTAAATTTCTCATCGTAATTTTGATTATAGGCATCTTTGATGATATCAGATTTAAAACACTGAGGCGTTTGAATTATTTTCAATTTAGTCCTTTCAATGGGTGAATTATGAACATTTTCAACCATTCTTACAGATTCTGCAATATCAATAGAGGGAATAGCATTCCCATACCTTTCGGCAAAATTAAAAACCCTTGAAATTGTTTCCAGGCTAACTAAAGGCCTTGCTCCATCATGAATTGCGACAAGCACACCTTTTTCAACAAGCTTAAGGCCATTTTTCACTGAATGAAATCGCGTAGGGCCGCCGGCAACTACTTTGTGATTTATATTAAATTGTTGCTTCTCGCATAATTTTGCCCAGTCGGAAATTTGATTATCTGCCAAAACAAGCACAAATTCGATATCTGGAGAATACTTAAGAAATGTATTAAAAGAATACATTAAGAGAGGCTTCCCTTTTAGCTCAACAAATTGTTTGGGAATATTCAGATTTGTTCTTGATCCGCTACCGCCTGATGTAATCAGAACAATTTTTTTCATCCTTAAATAAATTTTTCTCTAAATAATCAACATTGCATCACCATAGGTGAAAAACTTATACCCTTCTTTAATTCCTTCTTTATATGCATGCATAAGAAGGTCAAATCCTGAAAATGCTGCAACCATCATCATAAGAGTAGACTGAGGAAGATGGAAATTAGAAATCATGGCATTAGCAACGCTAAAATCGTGTGGAGGATATATAAACTTGTTTGTCCAACCTTCATAAGGTTTTAGTTGACCGGAAATAGAAACAGAAGATTCCAGAGATCTCATGGTTGTAGTACCCACTGCACATATTCTGCGTTTCTTTTCTTTTGCTTTATTTACAAAATCTGCAGTCTTTTCTTCAATAATGAATTGCTCAGAATCCATTTTATGCTTACTAAGATCTTCTACATCAACACTTCTAAAATTTCCAAGACCAGCGTGAAGAGTTACATTAACAAATGAAATGCCTTTAATTTCGAGTCTTTTCACAAGTTCTCGTGAGAAGTGCATCCCGGCAGTAGGTGCAGCCACTGCTCCCTCTCTTTTGGCGAAAACAGTTTGATACCTTTCTTTATCGTCAGGCTCCACAGGTCTTTTAATTAATTTAGGAAGAGGCGTTTCTCCAAGAGATTCTATCGTCTTTTTAAATTCATCATACGTGCCATCAAACAAAAATCTCAATGTACGACCTCTAGAGGTTGTATTATCAATAACTTCAGCAACAAGATTATCATCTTCTCCAAAATAAAGTTTGTTGCCAATTCTAATTTTTCTTGCAGGATCAACTAATACGTCCCATAATCTGGCTTCACGGTTCAATTCTCTAAGCAAAAAAACTTCAATTTTAGCTCCTGTTTTTTCCTTTGTACCATATAATCTAGCCGGAAAAACTTTTGTGTCGTTAACAATCATCACATCTCCATCTTCGAAATAGTCGATGATATCTTTAAACATTTTATGTTCAATTTTGCCAGTATTTCTGTGTACAACCATTAACCTAGACTCATCACGATTTAAAGGTGGATGAATGGCTATAAGGTCGGCTGGTAAGTGGAATTTAAAATCGGATAATTTCATTTTAGTTGATGTTATGTGGAAACTATGTTATTTATTTTCAGCAATATAAGGGTAACACAAAAGGCTGCAAAGATAATACATCAAGGAAGCGTTGTCAATAGTTTTTCAAAATAAAATACAATTAAGATGTAAAATTGTTCAGTTTAATACGGCAAAAACTTGGTTTCCCTATTCTTCAGTCGGGTTTTTAACAAGGTTTGGGTTAAAAAGAATTGCATTTTGAGCATCATCAATCGACATTGCATTTTCAACTTTAAAATTGCCTATTCTTTCTCTTCTCAAGGCCTTAAGGTATGCTCCAGACTTAAGTGCTATCCCTAAATCTTTTGCTATAGAGCGAATGTAAGTTCCTTTTGAGCAAACAATATTAAAATGAATATCAGGTAGGTCAAACTTCACAATTTCGAATTTAGAAATATTCACCATTTTTGGTTTCACGTCTGGGACTTTACCTTTACGAGCAATATCATAAGCTCTTTTACCATCAATTTTTTTTGCTGAAAAGATAGGAGGCATTTGGCTTATATCTCCGATAAACTTTTCTGCTTCTTCTTTTACGCTTTTTAAAGAAACGTGGTCAATTGAGAATATGAAATCCACTTCAGTTTCTAAATCAAAAGAAGGAGTTGTTGCTCCAAGTAAGAAAATACCGGAATATTCTTTTTCAAATTCTTGAAATGATTCAATAAGCTTGGTGTTTTTTCCGCAGCAAATAATAAGAAGTCCTGATGCAAGTGGGTCTAAAGTTCCTGCGTGCCCAATCTTAATTTTTTTAAGTCCTGCTCTATTCTTAAGAAGAAACTTCAGCTTATTAACAACATCAAAAGATGTCCAACCTAACGGTTTATCAATAAGCATAGTAATTCCATTAAGCAAATCGTCCTTTGTAGCGTTTTTCAAATTCATCATAGAATATCAAAAAGCCCGTAAGAGATTGCTGCAAGGCCGATAATTAAACAATAAATTGAGAAGTACACAATCTTTCCTTTCTTAACAATATTAATCATTGCATTGCAAGCTAACAATCCGGCTGTAAATGCAGCAATAGCACCTACGATAAGAGGCAAAACACCAATAGAAGAAGCTGATGATTCCTTAGCAAGATCAAGTACTTCAAGCAAACTAGCTCCAAAAATCGGTATCAAGACCATAAGAAAAGAAAACCTAGTAGCTTTTTCCCTGTCAATTCCAAGATATAATGCAGTGCTGATAGTTGCTCCACTTCTGCTGATTCCCGGTATAATTGCAATAGTTTGCGCAATACCAATTAAGATAGCACTTTTAAAAGTAATTTCTCCTTTTTTTTGAGGAGAATATTTTGTAAGAAATAAAAGTGATGCAGTAACAAGAAGCATAAAGCCAACGAGCAATATGTTTCCATTAAACAGCAACTCAATATGATCTTTCAAAAAAACACCTGCTAATGCAACCGGAACGGCTGAAATAATTAAAAGTAATATAAATTTAGTTTCATTGTTCCATTGAAACTTAAACAGATTAATGAAAAGATCAACAATATCCTTTCTAAATACAACAAGAATACTCAAAAAAGTAGCCCCGTGTACAATGATTGAAAATGTGAGGTTATCTTCGCCTTGAAGTCCGAAGAATGCTGAGCCAAGCTCAAGATGCCCGCTACTACTAACCGGCAAAAATTCCGTAAGTCCTTGAATTAAACCAAGGATTAGTGCTTCTAACCAACTCATTGTTTGTAATTTTCTATATGTGAATTTTATTTGTCAGAATTACTTACTGACTTTTTTTTAGTAAGAATAGAGTATATCATAATCCCATACCCTGCAAGAACTAATATTGGTGCGAGGGTAATACGCCTGTGACTGAATATGTCGTAGCTAAATTCATTAGGATCTTCGGTGCCACCACCTATCATAAGGATAAATCCTAAAGCACCCACAAGTATTCCGGCTATCAATATATAATATTTTCTTCTGTCAAATAGAATTTCTCTTTCTTCAGGGTTAGATTGGGTTTTCATTTTGAATGTTTTATTTTATGAATACTCGGTTTTCCCGAATTACAATACTAGTAAAAATATAAATTATCAGACTTGATATTAAGATATTTTCTTACAGCAAAAAACGTTGATATCCAACTTATTATTATACCAAGAAGAATAACAATAACAAACAGCGACATCAGCATATTAATGTCTTGAAATTCTATAAGTTCGGGTATTTGCTTTTGAGCACCATAAAGAGTAGCTATAAGCGAAGCTATAGAAACACAAGAACCAATAAGCCCTTGGCTAATGCTTTTAATTACAAATGGTTTTCTAATAAATCCTTGAGTAGCGCCAACAAGTTGCATACTTTTAATTAGAAATCTTTTTGAGAAAACGCTAAGCCTGATTGTATTATTAATCAGAGCAAAAGCAATAACGAGCAAAAGCCCACTAAAAATAAGCAAAACTGCACCTATTTTAGTAACATTATCATTAACCATTTCAACCAAGGATCTTTGGTAATAAACCTCCTTAACAATTCTTTCCTTTTCAATAATTTCTGAGAAATTACTAAGACTGTCGGGGTGTGTAAAGGCAGCGTTAAATCGAACTTCAATACTTGGGAAAAGGGGATTATAGCCCAGAAATGCGACAAAATCTTCGCCTAAATCTCTAGTAAGATCGCTGGCAGCTTTTTCTTTGGAAATAAATTCAGTAGATTTAATGCCAGACATTCCGTCTATATATTTTTGCAGTATAGAAATTTCAGCCGGTTTGGCATTGTCGTGCATAATAACAGAGAACCCAATATTTTCTTTAACATGGTCGGACAATTTTCTAGCATGCAGAATAGTAAGGCCTAGTAATCCTAAAACATAAAGCACAAGAGTAACACTAACAACTGCAGAAACAATTGAAGTTTTGAGTCTTCTACCAACTACTATGTCTTCTTTTTTGGCCATAGCTATTCTTTTTCAACGACAACCTGATTGTGGAATAATTTCTTTTGAAATATCAAAATTATAAAAACTCCAATAGTAATTGCAGCATCTGCTATATTAAATACAGGCCTGAAGAAAATAAATTCATCGCCTCCCCAAAATGGGAACCAAGATGGAAACGTTCCTTTTAGAATAGGGAAATAGAACATATCTACAACCTTGCCATGCAAAAATCCGGCATAGCCTCCACCATCTGCAAACATAACTGCAGCCTCATTCCAAGAACTTTCTGAAAATATCAAACCATAGAAAGCACTGTCGAAAATATTGCCGGCAGCACCTGCAAGTATTAATGAAACACTAATTAGCAATCCAACTGAAGCATTTTTTTGAATCAAAGAATATATATACCATCCGATAAATCCAACAGCTACAAGCCTGAATAAGCTAAGCAGAAGTTTGCCGTATTGTCCGGGTAAAGACATTCCAAATGCCATACCTTCATTTTCGGTAAAGTGCAAAATAAACCAATCTCCAAGCACAGGAATGCTTTGGCCAAGGGTCATATTGGTTTTAACCAAAATCTTAATAATCTGATCAATTAATAAAATCAGAATTACAACTAACCAGGGAATATACTTTTTTTTCAAAGCCTTAAGCCAATATTATTTGTTTTGATTAAGTTTGGCTTCAATACTAAGTGTAGCGTGAGGAACACTTCTAAGTCTTTCTTTAGAGATTAACTTTCCAGTAACGCGGCATACACCGTAGGTTTTGTTTTCAATGCGAATAAGTGCATTTTCCAGATCGCGGATAAATTTTTGCTGTCTGGCGGCCAATTGTCCGTTTTCTTCTTTTGATAACACCTGAGATCCTTCTTCCAGAATTTTAAAAGACGGAGAAGTATCGTTAGTGTCATTTTCATTTTGGGTTGTAAATGCTTCGGTAAGCATTTTTAGTCCCGCACGTGCTTCTTCCAGTTTATTCAAAATGATATCCTTGAATTCCTGTAGTTCTTCATCTGAATATCTGGTCTTTTCTCTTTTTGTTTCCATAATACCGGGCTTTATTTATTTAATACAATTGACCTTATTAATCAATACGTATGTTTTAATATCATCAACTATTTCAACCATAACTTTGTCCGAGTTCTGAATATTTTCGGAATAGTTAAGATTAACTGCGAGTGTTTCCGAACAAATATAATCATTATTGTTTAATATTGCATCAGAAATCTGATTATGTTTTTCTACAAATAGCTCTATTTTGTCAGTAACTTCAAGGCCTTTATCTTTTCTTAGATTTTGGATTCTATTTATTAACTCTCTGGCAATACCTTCTTGCTTAAGGTCCTCGGAAATTGTAACATCCAATGCGACCGTAAGCCCGCCTTCGCTAATAACAAGCCATCCGGGAATATCTTCAGAAAGAATTTCTACATCTGAGATGAAAATCTCAACATTCTGCCCTTCAACTATTAATTCCTTTTTCTCATTTTTTTCAATAGAGGAAATGTCATCCTGAGAGAATTTTTCAATTTCCACGGCAATTTGTTTCATTAGTTTGCCGAATTTGGGGCCTAAAGTTTTAAAGTTTGGCTTAATCTTTTTAACCAGCACTCCGGCAGTATCATCGAGGTATTCAAGTTCTTTAACATTTACTTCAGACAAAATCAATTGTTCAACCCCCTGAAGTTGCTTGCGGAATTTCTCATCTAACACAGACACCATAATTTTTTGCAGCGGCTGTCTTACCCTGATGTTAACCTTTTTCCTTAAGGCCAGCACCATAGATGAAACTTTCTGTGCAAGCTGCATTCTTTGTTCGAGGTCAGAGTTGATAAGACTTTTATCTACTGTTGGAAAATCAGTAAGATGCACAGAATCTATTTTTTGTCTATTTGTAACGCTATTCAAATCGAGGAAGAGCCTTTCGCTGAAAAATGGAGCTATTGGTGCGCTAAGCATTGCAATTACTTCAAGACAGCGATACAAGGTTTGGTATGCAGAAATTTTATCTTCAGTGTATTCACCTTTCCAGAAACGGCGGCGGCACAAACGAACGTACCAATTGCTAAGATGCTCATCAACAAATTCTTGGATTAGCCTACCAGCACGTGTTGGTTCAAAATCATTGTAACATTCATCAACAGTAGCGATAAGAGTGTTTAATTCCGAGATAATCCATCTATCAATTTCAGGCCTTTTTTCTACAGGTATTTCATCTTCTTTGAAGCAGAAACCGTCAATATTGGCATACAAAGCAAAGAAAGCATAAGTATTATAAAGCGTACCAAAGAATTTTCTTTGAACTTCGGCTACACCTTCAATATCAAATTTCAGGTTATCCCAGGGTTGAGCATTAGTAATCATGTACCAGCGCGTGGCGTCAGGGCCGTATTTCTCAATAGTTTCGAAAGGATCAACTGCATTACCAAGCCTTTTCGACATTTTGTTTCCTTTTTTATCGAGAACAAGGCCATTAGAAACAACAGTTTTAAAAGCAACCGAATCGAAGAGCATAACAGCAATAGCGTGAAGAGTAAAGAACCATCCTCTTGTTTGGTCTACACCTTCGGCTATAAAATCTGCAGGAAAATTATTTTCAAAAACTTCTTTGTTTTCAAATGGATAATGAAACTGTGCATAAGGCATTGCGCCAGAGTCGAACCAAACATCTATAAGATCGGACTCTCTGAACATTTTTTTACCGGATGCTGAAACTAACACCACCTCATCAACAAATGGTTTGTGCATATCAAATACATTGTAGTTTTTATCTGACATGTCGCTAGGGTTAAAATCTTTAAGAGGATTTTCTTTCATAAATCCTGCTTTAACAGATTTTTCCATTTCGTCTTTAAGATGAGCTAAAGAGCCAATGCAAATTTGTTCTTCCTTGTCTTCAGTAATCCAAATAGGAAGAGGCACGCCCCAAAAACGAGAACGACTAAGGTTCCAATCCTGAAGGTTTTCAAGCCAATTGCCGAATCGGCCGGTGCCGGTGCTTTCGGGTTTCCAGTTTATTGATTGATTCAGTTCTATCATTCTGTCTCTTAGTGCCGTAGTGCGGATAAACCAAGAATCGAGAGGATAATAAAGAATAGGTTTATCTGTTCTCCAGCAGTGAGGATAAGAGTGTTCGTATTTTTCAGCTTTAAAAGCTCTATTTTCAGTTTTTAGTTTAATGATAATGTCAACGTCAACCGGTTTTGTTGTTTTTGGGTCGTAATCTGTTTCATATTCCGGCTTAACGAATCTCCCTGCAAATTCTCCCATTTCATCAACAAACTTACCTTGCTTATCAACCATAGTAAGGGCGCCCAAATTATATTGTTTCCCAACTCTAAAGTCGTCGGCTCCAAAACTAGGTGCTATATGAACAATACCGGTACCATCTTCTGTTGTTACAAAATCTCCCAAAACAACTCTGAAGGGATCGCCTTCTTCCGGTTGAGCGTAGGGTAATAGTTGCTCGAAGCGGATATTTTCAAATTTTGCACCTTTATAAACATCAACAATTTCAAAAGGAATATTCTTATCTCCCGGATGAAATTCATCAAATGGCAAATCTTTGTTTTCAGGATTAAAAAACTTCGATATTAATTCTTTTGCCAGAATAACAACGATTTTCTCGAAAGTATAAGGGTTGTAAGTTCTAAGCTTTACATAATCTATGTTTTTGCCGACAGCAAGTCCAGTGTTGCTTGGAAGTGTCCAAGGAGTAGTTGTCCATGCCAAGAAGAAAAGTTCTTCTTTAATGTCCTTAAATAAAAACTCAGACTGTTGATTTCTTACAACCTTAAATTGGGCTGTAAGGGAATTGTCTTTAACATCGCGGTAGCAACCTGGTTGGTTCAATTCGTGAGTGCTAAGACCTGTACCTGCAGCGGGTGAATATGGCTGAATAGAATAGCCTTTATAAAGTAATCCTTTTTCATACAATTTAGAAAGCAGATTCCAAACCGATTCGATGTATTTGTTTTCGAAAGTGATATAAGGGTCGCTCAAATCAACCCAATATCCCATTTTTCTAGTAAGATCGTCCCATTTATCTTTGAACTTCATTACATCCTTGCGGCATTCTTTGTTATAATCAGCAATGGATATTTTTTTTCCAATATCTTCCTTTGTTATGCCCAGCATTTTCTCAACGCCCATTTCAACAGGTAATCCATGAGTATCCCAACCGGCTTTGCGGTCAACTTTATAACCTTTCTGGGTGCGATAACGGCAGAAAATATCTTTAATAGCTCTTGCCATAACGTGATGAATTCCGGGCATGCCATTAGCAGATGGTGGACCTTCGAAAAAGACCCAAGGTTTATGGTCTTGGCGAATTTCAATACTTTTTTCAAAAGTTTTGTGTTTTTCCCAATATCCCTGCACATCCTTGCCAATTTGCGAAAGATCAAGCTTTTTGTATTCCTTATATTTTTGCTGCATAACTGATAAACGACTTGTTTTTTATTGAAAATTCTGAATTTCAGAATTTTCTAAACGTATTACATTTTAAACAAAGGCGCAAAATTAAAAAAAAATTGCTAATAATGGTTGAATTTATAAATAACATTCGCGGCAATAATTCATTAGATAGCTAAATGAATTATTGCCGCGTTAAAAAGCCTTCTATTAAAAAAAATAGGGAGACAGAGCCTCTAAAAGACTACTTTTTGCCGGATCCTTTGGTCACAAGCTCAGTGTAATCTGTTTCAGTAGATTTGAATGACGAAGTAATTTCAGAAGACCCATCAGAGTCATAACAAACTCTTCCATCGCCATTGTTTATCCAATATCCGCCTGGGTTTCCATAATTATCTAGCATAAATATAGCATAATGCAGGTTTTGAATTCCTGCAGTAACTTTCTTGCCTGATAATACAACCACAAGTTTTGCACTTGAGTCATATGCAGTTGAGATTAATTCTGCAAAAACCGTAAATTGGTTATTGTCTCCAACAATAAACCCTGCCAGGCCTGTTCCTGTCTCAGGTCCATTGATATAATCCCAATTGACTGTGAGCGCTTCATTGTCTTGACTTGAAAATTTTACTTTATAATCAGCAAACTGCTGCCCTATTTGGTCTCCAGATCTATTACTATTTAACAAAATAAAAGGAGATGCAATGTAAATATTTTCAATATCGGGAGGATTACCACCGCCAAAAATTGGCATTCCAAGATCTTTCATATCATCAAGAATCTTTGTAGGCACAAGATCATTTATTTCACGAGTAAGGCCGTTGTCTTCTATTCTATCGTCTTTTTTACAAGCAGTAAAAATGGTAAACAATGCAATTACAAAAGCAATTAATTTGATGTTAGATGAGGTTTTCATAACAAACTGATTTAGGTTAAAAATTAGTGAATACAGAATAGATAAAAGAGCTATAAAATTAATGAAATTTTAATCGCAAAATGATAATTGCGATTTTGATGAATAGCGATTTTGAAAATCGCTACATAACTCAATAGCAGTCAATTTTACAAATAGGTTAGCCTACAACTTTAAAAATTTTTCCAGGCAGTGGTTTAACAAGTCCTTTGAATTCAAGGTTTAAAAGCAGTGCTGAAGTTTTACTTGGAGAAAATCCACTTTCAGAAACGATAAAGTCAATTTCGGGGTTTTCGTTAGCTTTGAGAATATCAATTATTTTTTGTTCATCATCATCAAGTTCAACAAACAACTGCCTTTGCAAGGGCTTTTTAGAAGAATTTTCGATATCCCATCTCATTATATACTCTATATCTTGAATTGATTCAGCCATATGTGCTTTGTGAGTTTTAATAATATGATTGCATCCGGCACTTAGTGGGTCGACAGTTCTGCCGGGAATGGCAAAAACATCTCTGTTGTATGAATTTGCAATATGAGCAGTAATAAGCGCTCCACCCCTATCGGCCGCCTCAGCAACAATAACAGCATCTGACAGCCCGGCTATAATCCTGTTTCTCTTAGGGAAGTTTTCTCTATCGGGTTTAGACCCTGAAAAAAAATCAGAAATTAATCCACCATTTTCAATCATTTGTTTTGCAAGTTTTGTATGCAAAGGTGGATAAATCATATCTAATCCGTGCCCCAGAACACCAACTGTTGGAATGTTTTTTGAAAGCGACATTTTATGTGCTGCAGCATCAATGCCATATGCCAACCCACTAACAATCAGAATTTCGTATTTAGCGAGTCCTTCAACAATTTCCTTAACCTTAGCTTTGCCATAGTCTGTAGCGCTTCTTGTTCCAACAATACTGACTACTTTAGACATATTAAGATCTGCATTCCCCTTCATAAAAAACAATACCGGGCTATCTATACATTGCTTTAGGCGATATGGATACTCTTTGTCGAGGTAGAAATAAGTTGTAATATTATTCTTTTCAATAAATTCAAGTTCTTTTTCAGCTTGTTCAAATACCTTGTGATTTACAATGCTGCTTGCTAAACTTCGTCCAATACCGGGAATTTTTAACAAAGCGGATTTCTTCTCTTTAAAAACCGCCTCTACTCCTCCGCAATATGAAACCAGTTTTTTGGCTGTTATGCCACCTACTCCGGGGAGCAAACTAAGTGAAAGTTGATAAATTTTATTCATAAACAATGTAAAACATTTTGTCATATTTTTTTGCAAATTTAAACGTTTATTTTTGCTATACGTCAATTGTTAAAATCTTTTTAAATATTTTCATTAACAATTATAAATCAATAAAAACACTTCACATCAAACACATTTTATCCTATCTTTGAATTACTTATGTGCAAATCACTTAAAGGTATTAATGTTATGGTTTGCCCTTTAGATTGGGGTCTTGGGCATGCTACGCGTTGTGTTGCAATTATTAGAAAGCTTATTGTTTTGGAAGCGAATGTTATAATTGCAGCAGATAATGCTCCAATGGCATTTCTAAAAAAAGAGTTGGAAGGAGAAAATGTGAGATTTGTTATTTTCCCTTGGAGGCCTGTGAAATATCAAAAAAAAGGGAGCTTTTCATTAAAGTTAATACTTCAATCTCCCAGAATATTAGTTGAGATAAGAAAAGAGCATAAGTTTTTACAGAAAATCATAAAGGAAAATTCGGCTGATATAATAATATCTGACAATAGATTTGGGTTGTGGTCAAAAAAAGCAAAAACCGTATTCATTACTCACCAGGTTTTTATTCAGGCTCCCAGATATTTTAAGTGGACAGAGCCTATATTATACTTTCTAAACAGCTTATTTATAAAGAGATTCGACTACTGCTGGGTGCCTGATGTTAAGAATGAACCAAGTTTTTCGGGAGTTTTATCTCACAAAAAGGAAAAGAAATTTTTAACCTTCACGGGCATATTATCGAGGTTTTCGGGCTTAGAGCATCTTAATGGAGACAACCCTCTTCCCAATGAATTTCCCAATGACTTTGTTTTAGTGATGTTGTCAGGGCCCGAGCCACAGAGAAGTCTTCTCGAGCAAAAGCTTGCATTAGAATTTTCTAAGTTAAATGAAGCTGCTGTTTTTTTAAGAGGATTGGCAAGTTCTGATAAATCAACCATTACAGAAAATCAAGTGTGGTTTGATCATTTAAATACATCACAAATACTTTTCCTAATAAAAAATGCGAAATTGGTCGTTTGCCGCTCCGGATATTCCACAATAATGGATTTGGCGGTATTTAACAAGAAGGCTTTATTAATACCTACTCCCGGACAAACAGAGCAGGAATATCTTGCAGAATTATATCATAGAAACAACTGGAGCTACAGAGTAATTCAAAGTAGTATTGATATAAAAAATCAATTGGAGCTTGCAAAAAAAACAACAGGCATCCCATCAATAAATAATCAAAGCCAACTTTTGGACAAAGCCCTAAAACAACTCTCGACTGCCGACTGTTAACTATCGACTGTTGACTATCGACTGCCGACTAATAAGTCTTCGTCATATCCGGATCAACAACAATAATAAAATCAGCCTTGCCTTTATTTAGTTCATGTAATTCATTGAGATTATCTTGTTCTACAGTGGTAATTGTAATCAAATTGTCTTTTTTTCCATACTGGGTTAGATACCAAAAAATACCTTCATAATTATCAGAGTGGTATGCACCGTGAAAATGCAGAAAAACTTTGCCTTGAGAAAAGTTCTTGAGTATAAAATGCGCCATAGTTGCATCTTTAATAGCTTGGGCTTTGGGAAGATTTTCGTTAGAATGAGCCGGCATTCCTTGCATTTCCAGCATTGTTTTATAGCTTGGCAGTTCTGCATCATAAGGTACGGGAAGTGGTGGCAAATATTTCATTGCATCATATTCCAGTCCGAGCAAAGCATCAAATCCTTGACGATGAACCAGAGCTGCATATCTTCGCGGAATATTTGTGCCGACAAATGGGATGTTGTTATTCTTTGCAAATTCAACTAAGGGTTTATAATCAGTATCATAATTATTCCACATTTTTGCTTCGGCTTTAAAATTTCTTTCAGTAATTTTTCCCTGCAGATATTCATTAAGGATTAGCTGGTTGTCAGTTTCAAACATTTCGGCACCAAGAATAAGTTTATCGGATTTCTTTGCATAGATTTCTTTGGTAAGAGAAATTTGCAGCCAATGCGAAATTGGATTATTATGTAATTCTCCGAACAGAATAATGTCTGATTTTAATGAGCTATCGAGCATTTTCTGAAAATCAGAAATGTTTCCGTCTTTATCATAAATCTTATATGCATACTTATGCTGGCCCATTGCGCTTGAATATAAGGCAATAGCAATCAAAAATAGAAAAATCGTTTTAAATGATTTCACGATGAAATGTTTTTAGTTAGAAATATTAAGTGAACCAAATTCTTTCTTGATTATGTTCACAGCAGCAATCTTTTCAAATCATCTGAAGAGAATGATATTGGCGTAAGGTCTTCAGCTTTGGTGATTATAAATACTTTCCCGTATTCTCCTGTTAGAAGTATCTTGATAGGTTCCTTTTGTTTATGCTCGAACTCAAGTAAAACCTGTCGGCAGGAACCACAAGGGGATATGGGATAATTCATAGATTCTCGGGGGTTTCTTGCGGCTACAGCTATTGCTTTCATTTTAACATTGGGATACTGAGAAGATGCCGAGAAAACACAAACCCTTTCGGCGCATATTCCACTTGGATATGCTGCGTTTTCTTGATTACTGCCGGTAACAATCTCTCCATTTTCCAACAAGATTGCAGATCCTACATAAAATTCAGAATATGGTGCATATGCATTAAAAGTCATTTTTCTGGCCAGGTGGATAAGTTTAATATCATCGGGTGACAATTCGTTTTCGTCCTCAACTTCGTAAATATCAATGCACAAGCTCTTTTTTTTCATATCTGAGGTATTTAGGGGGATTTAATAGTGGCAATAAAATTACGAACTTAATTTCAATTCGCAAAAATAAAAAACCGCCTGACATTAACATCAGGCGGTTAAACAACATGAAAAGGATTTCAACCAAAAACCAAAACCCATATTTTTATATTACAGACGCTTGCTTTGATTCATTCTGAAACTCCTCAAATAAAGCTTTTGTATTAATGATAGTTTCTTCCATTTCTTTTTCAGGAGTTGAGATAATTTCAAGGTCAAAAACGTTACCGTCAAAACCTATCAAATCTTTGCTTTGTTCTTCTTTTAATACTTCTATTGTAACTGCAGGAACTTCTTCTTCAACTTCTTTCTCTTCTTCAACAAACAATTCTAGTTCTTGGCCTGTGCTTGTTATAAAATGAAGTCTTTGAATTCTTACTTGAGATTGTACTGTGCAGATAATCATTGAGATAATTGCTAGTGTTAAGATTACTTTTTTCATGGCTTTAGAGATTTAAGATTTATTTTTGTTTAGTTTGTTGGCTTTTTCTATGCATAAGACGGGTTGACATATTAAAAGTTACAGAGGCCCAAAATAAATTTTAGTTAATCATCGTTAAAACTGTCGAAAAAGCTATCTGATCAGGATTATATGATAATAATGCAACGTCGCTTTTTTTGTATTTTTGCAAACAATATTCATTTTTTTATAAAAAAAACAAGATATGATTAAGTCAAGAAAACACCTTTTTGAACTTTATGTTTTATTGTTTCTTTCAATAACAATTGGCAGTTTAAAAAACTCAGAGGCGAGTTTTTATATTAGCGACAATATAATTGGAAATGATTCTATAGAAAACATAGACATAAATGAAGTAAGGCAAAAAACTACGGCTAAAAGAGTTATCAGCTCTCAGGTTATTTCAAACAATGTTTCAGATATTTCGCTAAGAGTTAATAATGTTGAGTATTTCTATTTAAAAAATAATCAAACTTATAACAACGAGAATTTCCTTTTTTTTAAGGCAGAAAATAATCAGGTTGTTGCAGAAGTGAGAATATATCCTGAAAAAGAAGGAATAGCAATACCCGGGCTTAGAATAATTAATTCGCCAGATTACGACATTATTGATACACTCTTATTTATAAACAACAACCATTATCGTTCAAGGATACGATTCAACAATCTAGCAAAAGCAGAATATCCGGTATTATTAATAAGTTATTTGAATTCTAACAGTCAGATCACAAACAAAGAAATTAAGCTTGCACCATATTTTATTCCTACACTGCAATATGACGATTCATCAGTTGAGCTATTCAGAGGAGAGGAAAAAACTATAGAAATAAGCGGTACAAATTTATTTAGTGTAGAGCTTTATCCTGAATGGACAAAACACAACAGTTTAGATTACAAATTAATCCGACATGGAAATAATCTTAGACTTTTGGTAAGAGCAAATAATACAGGCGACATTAGTCTTCCTCTTGAAATAAAGACAATTTCACCGGTTATTAATGAAAGTAATGAGGTAAGTAATTATATAGAAACTATCACTCTTAAGTTTAATGTAAAGCCAAGCCGATTGCAGTTTCTAAATACAGACAAAAACGTTGTTTATTTCGAGCCCGACAGACGCAAGAGTGAGGAAATAAGATTAGATTATCACCCTTCATTCGAACTTAGAAAAAACTACCGTATAGAGGATAAACAAGAACAGGGTGGGACATTCATTGCAGAAATTTTTATTAAATCAATTACATCAGACAATAAAGTATTGGCCGACATAAGAACATACGATTTGCATAGGATGAGCGATGGTTATTTGTATATAAAAGATGGCAACAAAACAGTATTCATGACAAACTTCAATATTGTAAACAGGCCTGAAATAACAAAAATCGAAATACTTCGGGAAGGTGGCGATTGGACAACAAGTCTTAATGTTTTTCCGGGTGAAAAGTTTGAAGTTAAGGTAGAAGGCAATGGATTGCTTGATGCAAGTATTACGTTTGACGGGTGTATACAAAAGAAAGACAGCATAAGGCAGAGCGACAGGATTTTGTTTTATGAAATTTCAGTGCCTATAAACATCCCAAGAAGAAAAATAATGATATTTCTAAACCAGGCTATTTCCCAGCATGAACTCTTGGTAAGAGAATACCAGAGGCCGGCAGATCTGGATTTTGTAAAAATCAACTATGGTACAAGAAATTATGAAATTACAAGCTCACATTTCAATCAGCCTGTTTTTTATAATCAAACAATAAGAGATGTAAATATTATCTTCGATGCAGACAAAATAGACAATAATAGGCTCAATGGCAAGCAATATCTTACAATAGAAGTTAGGATATTAGATGAAAACAACCGATTGCTTGATTTTCAGACAATCTCAAACATAGTTGTTTGTCCTGGAGAGAATTCGCCTCGCTATGCCTTTTATGGTGAAACTGATTGCAAGCAACAGACTATACGGCTTAATGATTATTTAATAAGAAAAACATACAACCTAGATGCTTTTTCTCAGATAATAATTACAGTAAAGCACAGCGAAAATCATCATAGTTCAGGCGCAAAAAGTCAAAAAGCAACAATTTTTGCTGAAAGAAAATACAGTTTTGACATTATGGTTTCATTTCCTGCGGGGCTATTGGTGAAGGAGTTTAGCCAGAGTGGGATAGGCAACCTTTCAGGGATTAGCACATCTGTGTTGGCAGAGATTAGTTTTTACGACCCTAAAAGAATTGGAACAAAAAGACCTTATAAGTTTGGCGCCGGATTTATTGCACTAAATGCCTTCAATTTTGGCGAGAGCGCCAATATAAAAAGAGATATAGGGATTGTAGGCATAGCCGTAATTGAGCCAATAAGGGGTTCGGCGAAATTTAGTGTACCTATTTATTTAGGAATAGGTTATTTGTTGAAAGAAAATGATTTTTTTGCTATATTTGGACCGGGCATCAGACTACATTTTTAAATATGAACCAGGTAATACAATTTCTGGATTTTGTTGACACCAACAAAATATTTGCCTTTAACCAAAAGACTCTTTTGGCAGTTAGCGGTGGGCTTGACTCTGTAGCCATGGTTCATCTTTATAAAATGGCCGACCTCAACTTTTCTATAGCTCATTGCAACTTTGGATTGAGAGGTGAAGAGTCGGAAGAAGATGAGTCTTTTTGCCGTAATCTTGCTGAACACTATGATGTTTCTTTTTTTACAATTAAATTCAACACTCTTGAATACTCCCAAATAAACCGCCTTTCTATTCAAACAGCAGCCCGTGAATTAAGATATAAATGGCTGGAAGAGATTCGCCATAAGCACAACCTCGAATTTATTGCGACTGCTCATCACCTCGACGACAATGCAGAAACTATGTTGTTTAACATGGCTAGAGGCACAGGCTATACTGGACTAAGCGGAATTCCATTGGTTAACAACAAAGTTATAAGGCCATTAATGTGTTTTCAAAAAAATGACCTTGTTCAGTTTGCTGAAAAACACAACCTTGAGTATAGAGAAGATTCATCAAATGCAAAAACAGATTACACAAGAAATAAAATCAGACATCAGGTTATTCCACATCTAAAGGAAATAAATCCTGCCGTTATAAAGAATTTTGCTTCATTATCGCACATTGTAAAGAAAAGTGATGAGCTTTTAAACTTTTTAATTGACAAAGAAGAGCTAATTATTGAAAAAGGCAATGAATATCATATCCCAATAAAGAAAATCAATAATTACCCCGACAGAGAAACAGTTTTATTCCATCTTTTAAAAAGATTTGGTTTTACGGCTGCACAAACAAAAATGATCAAAAGCACTATTAAATCTCATTCAGGGAAATATCACGAAACCGATAATTACAAGCTAATAAGAGACAGGGATTATTTTATGATTTTCCCAAAACAGGGTCGAGGTATAATAGATGAGGTGTTAATTGACGTTGGGCAATCATACAAGATTTCTGACAATTTATTTTTTGAAACAGACATTATCGATTTTTTACCTGATTATGAAATTTCCAAAGAAAATAACCATGTTGCTTTGGATTATGAAATGCTTACATTTCCTCTAACTCTGAGGCAATGGAGGCAGGGGGATGCTTTTCAGCCTTTTGGGATGGACGGAACTAAGAAAATTAGCGACTTTCTCATAGACATAAAAATGCCATTACACAAAAAAGATGAGGTTCTGGTGTTATTGTCGGGCGATGATATTGTTTGGGTTGTTAATCACAGGCCAGACAACAGATACTCAATTACTCCACAAACAAATAAAATTTTTCTTGCCAAAGCCTTTTCAGCATAAATCATTCTAATAACTTTGCAACTTACAAATACACGTATAAACATTTTTGCATATTTGATGTTAGAATTTAACAAGCAAAATCACCATAGTTCAATTAATTAAACTTATTATCATGAAGGTAAGAATCACATTTCTTTTTGTTTTTTTAATCTTAGCAGGATTATTTTCAAATAACGTTTCAGCTCAGGTATTACAGCCTGTAACATGGAGTTTTTCTCAAGCTTCCATTGGTGAAAACAAGTATGAATTAACCTTTAAAGCAGTTATAGACAAGGGTTGGTCTATTTATGGGCTTGATATAAAGCCGGGTGGACCTATTGCTACTGCATTTGAATTCACAGAGGCAAGCGGTTACAAGCTTATTGGAAAAATGAAATCTCCAGAAGCTGTTGTTAAATTTGACCCTAATTTCAACATGGAATTGGCAATGATTTCCAACATAGCTGTATTCAAACAAACAGTTGAAGTTTTGACAGAAGACCCTGTTAATGTTAAAGGAGAGCTCGTATTTATGAGTTGTGATGCAACTTCATGTCTTCCTCCTGATTATATAGAGTTTGAATTTAGATTACCCGGAAAAGTAGTTGTTAAAGAAGAAAAAGTTGAAACAACGAAAGAAGAGTCAACAGAGGCTTTGGTAGAAGAGACAGTTACTAATGACGAACAAATAGAAACTGCGGAAGTCGATGCACTCAAAGAGACCGAAAAGGAATCAGGTTCTTTGTTATGGGATTTTATAAAAGGATTTTTAGGAGGGCTATTAGCATTGCTAACTCCATGTGTATTTCCTATGATACCACTTACAGTAAGTTATTTTTTGCGTAATGCAGGAAAAAAGAGATCAAGAGCAATAAGAGATGCATTATTTTACGGAATCAGTATAGTGTTTAGTTATGTTGTATTAGGAATGGCTATATCTATAATCTTTGGAGCCGACACATTAAATATGTTGGCAACAAGCCCTGCGTTTAATATATTCTTTTTTGCACTGCTGGTATTTTTTGCAGCAGCATTTCTCGGGGCATTTGAGCTCACTATTCCTGCAAGCTGGTCAAATAAGCTAGACAGCAAAGCTGAAAAATCAGGAGGTTTAATCGGAGTGTTTTTAATGGGAGTTGTTTTTGTACTTGTATCATTTTCTTGCACAGGGCCCATTGTTGGAACTCTTTTGGTTGAGGCTGCCTCAGGAGGAAGCTTATTCTCCCCTGCTGTTGGTATGCTAGGATTTAGTCTTGCTCTTGCAATACCTTTTAGTTTGTTTGCTGTATTCCCAACTGCATTAAAGTCGCTGCCAAAATCAGGTGGCTGGATGAATTCAGTAAAAGTTGTTTTAGGTTTTATCGTATTGGCTTTTGCTTTAAAATTCCTTGCTACTGCAGACTCGGTAGCACAATGGGGATTATTTTCAAGAGAGTTTTTTATTGTGATTTGGATGTCACTTTTCCTTCTTTTAGGATTGTATCTGCTTGGAAAAATTAAGTTTGCCCACGATTCTGATGTTTCTCACATCAGTGTTCCGAGACTATTTCTCGCGATAGTAAGTTTTTCATTTGTTTTCTATTTGTTACCCGGATTATTTGGAGCACCTTTAAAAACTGTGAGTTCGTTCTTGCCACCTATTACAAGTCAGAGTTTTGATCTTTCACGTGGCATTTCATCTACTCAGACTGTAAGCAACGATATTTACACCGGAAAAAGTGTTAAAGAAGGAGTTTACGGACTCTTGGCATTTACAGACTATGAAGAAGGTATGGAAGCGGCACGCAAAGCCGGGAAGCCTGTTTTCCTTGACTTCACAGGATTTGGCTGTTCTAACTGCAGAAAAATGGAAGCAGCTGTTTGGTCAGACCCCAGAGTATTAGACCGCCTTAAAAACAATTTTGTAAAAATCAGCCTGTATGTTGACGACAGAACAATGCTCCCAGAAGACCAATGGTTTGTTGACAAATCAGGTGGCAGAGAAAGAGAGATAAGAAGGGTAGGACAAAAGTGGAGCATATTTCAGGCCGAGAGGTACGAAATTAATACCCAACCATACTATTTGATACTTGACCATAATGAAAATAGTTTGGTAACCCCTCGTGGATTAAACACAAACATTGAGGAATATATTGAGTTCCTTGATGAAGGGTTGGAGAAGTTTAAAGAGAGTCGATAGACTCTAAACAGGCTCTTTTTAAACTGTATATCGCTACAAACGCCATCAACCCCATTCCTGTTTTTAAGGATTCTTCGTCTACATTAAATGTAGGTGTATGTAGGTTTGATGTTATTCCTGTTTTTTCATTGCGTATTCCTAATCTATAAAAGCAGGAAGGTTTTCTTTGTGAGAAATATGCAAAATCTTCTGCTGTCATAGCAAGGTCTAATTCTTTTACATTTTCTTTTCCAAGGAAATCTGAAGCTGCCTCCACAAACTTAGCAGTTAGTTTGTCGTCGTTGACAAGGAAGGGATATCCTTTAGAAATTTTGACTTCACATTCGCCTCCCATGCTCCTGGCAATTCCAGAAGCCATTTCGGTGATTTTCTTATGGGCTTCTGCCCTCCATTCTTCGGAGAATGTTCTGAGTGTACCATCAATTTTTACCTCATCAGGTATAATGTTGTTTCTGCCCTCTCCTATTATTTTGCCAAACGACAAAACTGTTGGCATATAAGGTTTTGCGAATCTGCTGACTATTTGTTGCAAGCCAATTATAATATGAGAAGCTATAACTATCGGATCAATATTAAGATGTGGAGTAGCTGCATGGCCTCCCCTGCCTTTTACTATTAAATAAACTTCATCTGTGCTGGCCATATACTGACCAGGCTTAACCCCAACCTGACCTGCATTTAGCCCTGGGAAAACGTGCTGTCCGAAGACAACCTCCGGAATAGGATTTTCGAGCACACCTTCATTTATCATCATTATGGCGCCTCCGGGATAAGTTTCTTCAGAGGGCTGAAAGATAAGTTTAATACTTCCCTCAAACTCATTTTTCATAGCTTGAAGTATTTTGGCTGCACCAAGTAAACATGCCATATGCACATCGTGTCCGCATGCGTGCATAACTCCGCTGTTCTTACTGGCATAATCTACATCGTTTGCCTCTTTTATCGGCAAAGCATCCATGTCTGCGCGCAATGCAACAACCTTACTGCCGGGGTTTTTACCTTTTATAATTCCAACTATTCCGGTTTTGGCAATTCCGGTTTTATGTTCTATGCCGAATGAATTTAGTTTCGCTGATATATAAGCCGCTGTTTCTGTTTCATGCAAGGATAATTCAGGGTGAGCATGCAAGTGACGTCTGATTTCGACAACTTCATTATAATATTCCGAAACAAGAGATTTTATTTTTTCTTTGAGGTTCATTTGCTTTTCTTTATGAGTTCAAAATTAGCAATATTTGAAATAGTTATAATTGTTTGCTTAAGAATATACCTCGGCCTCAAAACCAAGTGCTTCAACTTTCTGAGCGATTTCAAAAAGCTTTTCATGAGAAACTTTTTCAAGGTTCTCGGCGGGAGTTTCTCTGGCTATAGGATAAATCATAACGGAGCGCGGTTTAATCTGTTTTAAGAGATTAAGCCATGCATCTACTTCAGCTTCTGTAGTGTTATCTATCAAAACACCTTTATAGTTGCCTTTAACAAATAGCGTTTGTATAATGAGATTGCCATCAAACTTTTTAAGACTTTCTATCACTTCAGAAATTGAAATTTTAATTTTGGGATTATTAATTTTTTGAAATGTTTCGTCAGTGCCGGCGTCAAGTTTCATAATATTCTTATCTACTTTTAAGAGTGCATTAAAAATATCCGTTTCCCCTGCCATTGTTGAATTACATAAAACTGAAATTTTACAAGATGGAATGTATTTGTTTCTGAGTTCAACCGTATCATCAATAATTCCAGCAAATTCCGGATGCAGCGTTGGTTCACCGTTTCCGGCAAAAGTGATATTGTCTAGCATAGAATTTCTTTTCTGGATTTCAGAAAGCTTGTTTTCCAGTTCGGCTTTTATAAGATTTCGGGCGGGGAAATCGTGACACTTATCAGGAGGGGAAGTCCATCCACACTCGCAATAAAGACAATTAAAAGAGCAGTGCTTCAGATTTGGGGGAAGTAAATTAATGCCAAGAGAAACCCCAAGCCTTCTGCTTCGTATAGGACCAAAAATTATTTGTTCGAAAAGAAAACCAGCCATAAATTAAATTTTTTCAATTATTTCTTCGTCAAGATATACTAAAAAAGCATCTACATTTTTATACCCCATTTGTTCTATCAAGGCTTTATACTGAAGTAATTGCTTTTTATACAATTCTGATCGTGAGCCTGTTTTATAATCAATAACTGCAGCATTATCACCCGAAAGAACAACTCTATCAGGTCTGAAAAAGTGTCCATTTTCATTCATAATGTCGGCTTCATTCAAAATTTTTGAATCCCCATTATAATAATCATACAGTTCTTTAGAGTTAACAAATTTGTAAATCTTTTCCGTTAAAACAGGTTTTTCTTCTGCCACAATTTCTCCGTTTACAATCATACTACTCAGCACTTTATCAACATCCATTCTATCATAAACATTCTCCATAACTTTATGAATCAATCTACCCCTAATCATTGCTTTTAGTTTTTCATCATTAATATCAGGAGTTTTTAAAACAGGTCGTATATATATTTTGTTTCGCCAGTCGGAGCTCAGATATTTATCAAAACTAACATTATTGTTGGCATCAGTATTTGTTTGGCCTTGCCTTTCTGGTTCAGATTCATTAGTACCAAAACCATAAGACAACACCCCATCAGCCCACATTTCTTTATATTCAAGGAAATTGCGGAGGTGGTATGCAACAGTTGTTCCTTGTTCCGTAAATTTTTCATTCTTGGGGTAGTTTGTCAACACAAACAGTTTTTTCTGAGGTCTTGTAAATCCTACATACACAATATTCAATAAATCAAGGAAAGTTTTTTGTTTTTCCATTAAATAGTCATCGGCCAGAGTTGTTTTTTCCAAATCCTTGGTAAAGTTAAAAAACCCGAGAGGCAGTTCAGGCAAAGAATCAATTTCAATATTATGCCAAAACCCCTCAAGTCCGGCTTTAGAAATATTCATATTAGCAAAGGGGAACAACACAACCGGGAATTGCAGTCCTTTTGCTTTATGAATAGTCATAATTTGCACGGCGTCGATACCTTTGGGGACAACCACAGAGAGTTCGCCTCCTTTTTCATGCCACCATTGAAGAAAATCTTCAATAGAAGAAGGGTTTTTATCAGTATAATCAAAAACTGCATCCATAAAAAACGCAACAAATGGGTCGACACCTTCTTTATCAGAGAAGAAAGATCTAACAATAACTTCGCAAACATCCCAAAGATTAAGATTTTTCATCTTAGAAAAAGAGATATCATAGCCATTTTCTTTGAGAAGGCTTTCCAACTTAAGAATATGTCCATTATAATTTTGCTCCCTATTTAACGGAAATTCATTAATCTTACAAAGGGAGATATGAATACTTGCTGAATTTTTGATTATACCTGATTGTGTAATATAATTAACAACTTCAACAAAAGATATTCTGTCGTACGGACGGGATAAAAGTTTTAAAAAAGAAACGAAAAAATTCACTTCTCTAGAAAAATTAAGCAGCAAAGATTCCTGAGAAATAACAGGGATATTGTTTTCGAGGAGAAATCTAGCAACAAGATTAGCATTGCTGTTGCTTCTGCAAAGAATAGTAATATCGCTAAGAGGATGCTTATACACATCTCTCAGTTCAAGAACAATTTCCAGTGTTTTATCTAAAGTGTAATCAACAAACCCTTTATCTTCTTCATCGTCAGATTCAGATGGAATAAACTCAAGATGAACAAATCCTCCGGTTTTCTTTTCCTGAAATTTCTGCTCGCATCCTTCATAAATTTTTGCATACTCTCCTTTGAGAACGTTGCTTTGAATATAATTGAAAAAGCTGTTGTTGAATCCCACAACCTCCTCATGCGACCTATAATTCGTATTAAGAGGTTTCAGTTCGAAATAGCTGTTAAGAGCTTTTTCCCAATGAGGTTTTGAAACAGATTTAATTTTTGGCAGGAGATTGGGAAGAATAGCAAACTGTTCAACCTCTCCACCTCTCCATCTGTAAATTGCCTGTTTACAATCGCCCACTACAAGATTCATATTACCATTTGCAAGAGCATTTTCGACTAAAGGAAGAAGGTTTTGCCACTGCAGAAGAGATGTATCCTGAAACTCATCAATCATATAATGCTGATATTTCTCGCCTAAGCGCTCATAAATAAAAGGCACAGGCTGTTGAGAAACTATTTCAGCTATCCTTTTGTTAAAATCTGAAATATGCAGAACGGCGTTGCTGCTTTTAATTTCTTCAAGTACTTTTTCAACTTCATTTAAAACTGCAAGTGGAAAAATATTTTTATTAAGTAGTTTGAGCATTATGTATTGGCCAAAGCTCTCTTCGGCTTTATTCATTATAACAGAGTATGCATCGCTAATGATTCCTGAAACTTCAGAAATCACGTCTTTATCTGAAGGAGTGCATTTTCCAGAAAACCACTTATTGTCGGCAATTGTTTCTTTCACATAAGAATTGGGCTCAATTTTTTCGAAAATCTTTCCACCTGCCAGATTTCGAAAATATGTTGATATACCGGTTTTACCCCTGAAGAATGCTTCGTCAGGGATATTGCGAACATCAATTTCGCGAACAACATCTTGAGCAATTTTTGCAATTTCTTGCTCAAAAGCATTTATTAAGGCAACAATATTTTTCTGTATTCTGAAAAACTCTTCAAGCGAAATCTCTTTAAGCCTTGAGATATTGTTGTCAGGGTCTTCTTTAAGAATGTTTTTAGCAAGTTTTATAATAGACTTTTCAATGGAGAGCGACTTTTCATCATCTGTGGTTCTTTCCATATAAGCAATCATAAGCTTAGTAAAAGACCCATTATCGTCGGTTCCAACTCTACTAACAAGTATATCCACCGCCTGACTCAACAATGTTTTATCATCCATTTCGATGTCGAAATTTAGCGGAATCTGTAAGTCAAATGCAAAGGTTCTGATAACACGGTGAGTAAAACTATCGATAGTGCTAACGGCAAAATCTCCATAATTGTGAATTATAAGAGATAGAACTTCAGAAGCAGAAAGAATTATTATTTGATATTTTTCTGATGAGGAAAAATTAAACTCAGATTCACTACAAATATGCGCCAAAATACTTTTAACATCCTCCGGCCAGTTCTGAATATCATTAACATTAAGCTTGGACAATTTCCCGAGAGTTTCGATAATGCGGGTTTTCATCTCTGCGGCCGCAGCATTGGTGAATGTTATTGCCAAAACACTTCTAACCTTGTTTTTGTCGTTCAGAACAATTTTAAGATATTCCTTAACCAGGGTAAATGTTTTACCGCTTCCGGCCGATGATCTATAAACAATAAAGTTTTTTTGTGTTTCCATGTCAGGAATTTGTAGCGAAGATATTATTATACCATGATAAAAACAATGAAAATGAAATCAAATGTTTTTGAATTTTTGATGCAAGAACAAAGACGCACCTATTCTGTAGAGACGCGAAGCATCGCGTCTCTACAGAATATCGTTATATATTAAATGTCATTTTCAATTGAATGGCTCTTCGCTGAATGAATAGAAAAAATCGTATTTTTGAAGGTTAATTATATTGAAAACATAATTATGGAAAAAAGGATGAAAACGTTTTTTAATTTTTTAAAGTCGGCAGCTATTGTAGTTGCCTTATTCATTTCGCTTAATATATTGGCGCAAAAATCACCCGAAAGAGTTGAGCCTCCTTTTTGGTGGGCTGGGATGTATCATTCTGAATTACAGCTTTTGGTTTATGCAGAAGACATTGGCTCAACCAGGCTGGAGCTAACAGGAAAAGGCGTTAAAGTAAAAGAAGTTATTGCCGTTGAAAGTCCTAACTATCTGTTTGTTTATCTCGACATATCAAATGCAACTGCTGGTAAGTTTGAAATGAAGTTTTCGAAATTAAACGAAGTTGTTTATAAATGTGAATACGAATTAAAAGAAAGAGAAGAAGGCTCAGCTTACCGCTTAGGGTTTAATGCTACAGATGCAATTTATCTTTTGATGCCTGATAGGTTTTCTAATGGAGATTTATCAAATGATAATATAGATTGGATGATGGAGAAAAGTAATAGAAGCAATGCAGATGGTCGTCACGGAGGTGATATTCAGGGTATAATTAACAATTTAGACTACATTAAAGACCTTGGATTTACAGCTATTTGGCATAATCCGGTAATAGAAAACAATCAGCCCCAATATACATATCACGGATATGCCATAACAGACTTTTATAAAGTTGATGAAAGGCTTGGCACAAATGAAGATTATAAACGCCTTGTTGCAGAGGCAGACAAAAAAGGTATTTCGATAATAAAAGATATGATTTTTAATCATTGCGGCCTTTATCATTGGTGGATGAAAGACCTTCCTACAAATGATTGGGTTCATCAGTGGGGTGATTATACTCGCACAACATACAGAGGAACAACAATTGTGGATCCGCATGTTGCACAAGCCGACCTCGACTTAATGTTAAAAGGATGGTTTGACCGTTGGATGCCCGACTTAAATCAAAGAAACAGAATTCTGGCCAAGTATCTTATTCAGAACAGCGTCTGGTGGGTTGAATACAGCGGAATAAATGGCATAAGAATGGACACACAGCCATATCCGTATAAAGATTTCATGGCAGATTGGGCTGAATACGTAATGCTGGAATATCCAAATTTCACAATAGTTGGAGAAGCTTGGTTGCCATACCCCTCTCTTGTTAGCTACTACCAAGGAGGCGCATTAAATTTCGACGGTTATAATTCCTATCTTCCCAGTGTTTTTGATTTCCCATTATACTATGCCATTACAGAGGCCTTTAATGAAAAAGACTCATGGGATACGGGATTAATAAAACTTTATAACTCGATTTCACAGGATTTTCTTTACCCAAACCCTTATGAATTAGTTGTATTTGGCGACAATCACGATGTAGATAGGTTGTTTACCTCTTTAAAAGAAGATCCCCGCAAGCTAAAACTAGCACTAACTTTCATTTTTACAACCAGGGGCATACCAATGATGTATAGTGGAACTGAAATTCTTATGAGTGGAATTGAGCATAAGGGACATGGTTTGATGAGAAAGGATTTTCCGGGAGGATGGCCTGCTGACCCTGTAAATGCTTTTACAAAAAAAGGAAGAAACAGTCAGCAAAACGAAATGTGGGATCATATAAGTAAATTGCTTAACTACCGAAAAGTAAAAGAAGTTTTACACTACGGTTGGCTTAAACACTTTGTGCCTCAGGAAAATATTTATGTGTACTTTAGGTATAATGATAATGAAACTGTAATGGTTATAATTAATAGCAATGAGAAAAACATGGAGCTCGACATGACTAGATTTGCTGAAGCTACAAATGGTTTTTCAGGAGCTAAGGATATTATTACAGGTAAAACATTTGAAGGATTTAAGAAATGGAATATACCTGCAATGACACCAATGGTGTTGGAGTTGAAATAATTTTCGTAAAGAGATTTTAATGCAGAACTTCCTCAAGAATTTTTGGGGAAACCAGCTCTTTAAAGCCTACAACATGAAGACGATAAAACTCAATCAATTTGTTTAAAAGCATTTTTCTTTGAGCGCTTGGATGTTTTAGGAGAGCAGCATCATCAAGCTTTGTGTTTTGCAAAAGATTAAATGAATTGCTTTCTTCAGGAATTAAGCAATATGCTCCAACATAAGAATTATGTTGGTAAACACCCTCTTTAAGGTCGAATCGATTATGGTTTTCATCATAATTATCTCTTGGATAAAACCCTAGGTATGCACTCAATTCCATCATAAAAACAAGATGAAAGCCAGAAGGCGTTTCAATAGCATTATCTAATTGCTTGATGCTTTTAATAAGAAACTTAAACAATTCAGGATTCTTTTCCTGTTCTTTGAGGCAACCCTTTAAAACTTCTGCTATAAAAAGTGCAATAGAAGATTTGATAATGTTGAATGGAATGCCTGAGTGCTGGTTGACGAGTCTAATCTCTCTCAAATTTTGGAGGTTTCCGGTATTTTTATAATTGAAAACGACTTCAATAATATTTAAAGGCTGGAATATATTATGTTTTCGAGATGAACGATTTTTCCCGGCTCCGTGAACGATAAAAGACAACAGACCAAATTCTTCAGTATAGATACGAGAAATAAGACCACTTTCGCCGTATCTGAAACTATGAATAACAATGCCACCGGTTTTGTGCAACATTGAAAAATGATTTATCTAAAAAATAATATTTTGGTTACAGCAGTATCGCTACCTTCTTCATTTGTAGAAAAGACGACATAAATACCGCTTGCAGGCAAATTCCCATTAAGGTCTCTCCCATTCCAGATTGCTTGTCCGCCTTGCGCTCTGGTTTCAAAAACAAGATTACCATTCACGTCGGTAATTTTTATGAATGCATTGTTTGCCAATCCTTTGATTGCAATGTATCCTTCGTATCCGGGTTTAACAGGATTTGGATAAGCAAAAACATTCTGATGGGTGCTACCGCCTGCGGTAACGTAATTTCTGAAAGAAACCAAGCCTTTATCGGTTGCAAAAAAAACCTCACCGGATTCAGGTTCAATAGCTATGTCGAGAATATTATTTGAAGGCAGCGGACTGTTGTCGGTAGTAAAATGCAGGTATGTATTTCGAGCATCGGGGGTCATAAAAAAAGCACCCGATCTGCTGGTCCCAAACCATTTATTATTTCCACCATCAACGGCAATTGCATTTACCTGGTCGTTTTCCAGAAGCAATCCCGCAAACCCGTCCTGCACCACAATAGGAAGTTGAGCATCAAAAGCACCATCTGTAAATGCATTAGCAGTATTATAAAAAACTGCAACACCTTTTTGAGTTCCAGCCCACATATAGCCGCTTTTGTCGAGCGCAAGAGAAAACACATAATTGCTTGGCAGGGCGCCGTTTCCTGATTGAGTATTAACCCTTCTTACATTAAAATCACTGGCATTATCAAGGGTATTCTCTTTAAGGACCAGCAAGCCGCCACCGAATAGAATAACCCATTTTTGATTCTGATTATCTATTGCAATATTTCCAACTATTTGGCTCGACGAAACAAGACCTTTAGTATCGAATGCAAGCCATTGATTATTGTTTTTCAGAACAGATATAGGCTTTTCAACTTCAGAGTTTGTTACCCATAAATTTCTACTGCTGTCGAAAGCAGTGCCACCTACCCTGATTATATCATTAATGCCTGTTCGTTTGCGAAGAGTAGAATTTGTCTCGTCATAAAGGGTAAAGTCTCTATCAGTAGTGAGCCTGAAAACACCTTTAGTCCATGTGGAGAAATAAGCTTGTTTATTATTACCAGGGTCGGGAGTTGCTCTGATAATATCAAAGATACCTTCCATTTGAGGGATGTTAAAACGATTTGCCGAACTCCATCTATCGTTTACAAAAAACATTGCACCACTGTAGTTAAAAGCATTAAATCCACCATCGAAATATGCACCCGGAGCCAGCCAAACCACACCCGGAGCTGCTCCAATGCCGAAAGAAGATGCTATAGGAGGCGCATCAGGTTTATAGTTTAAATATTGTCCGTTAGTATTTCTTCTGACCATTCCCAACAATCCATCTGCAATCCAAAGAACTCCATCTTTGTCGAAAAGAGCCATATTAGGCTTGGCATTATTATTAAGGTATTGCTCAATACTTTCGGTAAACTCAAGATCTTCATTAAAAAAGTCGAGACTAGACGGAGTTGCAACCCATAATTTATTACCACTGAATCCAACTCCATTTTTTGGGCCAAGATAACTCTTAAAAACTAAACTTGTTGGCATAAATGGCTTCCATACTTCATCCTCAAGATAAAATATTTGATCAATTTCACCGGATTTGTTCCAAACAAATAGCTTATCAAAAGCCACAAAAACGGCTTTATAATCTCCACCAACAACGGGTTGGTCTTCAACTAGGCTCCAGGAATTAAAATCCGAAAGATTGGGAGAATTAACATCAGCCATAAGAAGCCCTTGTCGAGTTGCGGCATAAAAGATATCTTCGTGGATAAGCAAGTCATTTACCTTTAAAATACCTGCATTATCACCAATAAAGAATGTATTAAAAATAACCAGATGTTGGATATTTAGTTGAACAATACCAAAGTCTGCTGCAACATAAATATCGCCGTCATATGCCAATGAAGCATTAATAGTTTTGCTGCCAAGAATAGTTGAAGTGTTTTTAATATCAGGCACATTATATACTATGCCATTACGAATAACATCGATATTTCCGTTGCTATAACCAATAAACAACAAATCATAGTCAGAAAAATAGTTTAGCTCGGTAATACCAAAGTCCGACAGACCATGAACTTTGTTGAATTTGGATATTGCGTTATCTTTTCGGTTATAAACAATAAGACCATATTCAGTAGCACCAACAACTTCATCTTTTACATCAGCTATTTTAATAACATTTCCTGTAGGCAAATGATGCCTCCACGCACCAATAGGTATGCCCTGAGCGATGGTTTCAGAGCTAAAAAGCAGAGATAAAACTATAAGGAAAAAAGCTGCAAAGCGTATCATAAGGATAAATTATTTACAAATCTACGCACTTTTAGCGTAATGATAAAATCTACGTTTTTTAAACGTGAAAAATGCTTTAAAATTATAATTGTACAATCGGAGGTTTTGGGGTTTGCGTTTTAGGCTCTGGTGCAGAGCACCGATAACAATTTTTCCATTAAAAACTCATACTTACCTTGCTCTTGTTAGTCCTATAAAATTATTTTCACATGATATGTTTTTGTAAATAAATATTATTTATCTTTAGGGAGCCAAAACAAAAACATCACTAACCAAAACCAACCGCCTATGAGAAAATACTGACCAAGATTTATCTTTCACTGACAAAAATAACTCCTGATTTCTTTTGTTTTCAGGGTGATTGTTCATCCTCAATAGCGCTTTTTTCTTAATAAAACCTATGCTTCGGTAAGCCTGTGCTTATATCTATGATTAAATACACCTTTTACTAATCAAAATTCTTTTATGAAATGAAAAAACTACCTCTTTTATGTATTTTTCTATTTTATCTGCTTAATAGCCTGACAGCACAAGAATTCAGCTTTCAGATGTATTTTGAAGATGCATTAGGAAATAAAGATACATTGACCATTGGATATGATATCAATGGATCAAGAGATACCATTAACACTAATTTCGGAGAGGAGAATATTGCACATATTCCTTTCGATGAAGTATTTGATGTTAGGATTACTAACCAAATAGATATTTATGAGATCGGCAATTATAATTTTGAATTGTTTCATTCCAAGCATAAAATAATTAAATACTATTGTGATGGCAATTTTAATTATTTTGAATTATATCCTATTGTAAATATTAACATACATGCAATTAATTGGCCGGTAACTGCATCATGGAATTCAGTGCTTTTTAATATTGATTGCCTGATTGGAAGTTTATTTACTCCTGTTCATCCTGTGGGTTGGTGGGATTCAGGATCGCCAAATAGTAATTTTTGGCGTGTTGTATTAGAAGAGCAGAATTCAATTGAATTTAGCGAAAATTACCCAGGCAATTGGGAAGATTTTCCTGATGGTTGGCCAAATTATTATGTTGACGATTCTGGGAAGCCCATTTCTAACTTCTGGGTGGCTTTTGCTGATTCTTCAATAATTTCATTAAATACGGATTATTTTAATGTTGATAATAATATAGTTTTGTATCCAAACCCTACTCATGGGAAATTCACGATAAGTAATTGCCTGCATGATCAATGCAATGTTATTATATATGATTTTACTGGAAAGGTGTTTGAAGTTTATCAGTATAAAGATGATATTGACTTAAGTCATTTAAACAATGGCATTTATATTTTAAAAATAACTTTTTCAAATGGAAGAGTATATCATAAAAAGCTAATTAAAGTAAACTAATTTAATTTATTATTAATAAAAAATGTACGATATGAAAAACTTAATAGTCTCAACAATATTGCTTTTTGCAATTAACGCTATAGCGTCGGCACAAGACCATGCCGAATGTTTTACCCCCCCCATCTATGATAGTGCAGAGGTAGTCGATAAAATATTCGCAGAAATTAATTGTATCAATCCTTCAATTACTGTATATTCATTTCCAAATGATACTACGTATAATTACAAATTCATCCCTTCGGAAGTAACTCCCATTAAATATGTTAATGTTAGATTACATGTAATTCAAGATCACAATGGACAAAATAATTTCAAATCTACAATATCTTCTCATTTAAGTTATTTGCAATCTATTTTTAGTCAAAATTGGGGTGGTAGTGTAAATGGCGTTTTTAGCAACATTCCAACAGGATTATATCAAGGCGAAGCTTTGGAATATCACATACCTGATAGTAAAATAAGATTTTTACTTTCTGGAATTCATTTTCAATAAGACATTGGCGGTTTGCAAGAACTTAATGGTAATAACAACCACTATGAATTCGGCAAATATTGCAGTAATAATTTTGGGATTAATATGGAGCAATCAATAAATATATTTTTACTCCCAACGGGTTATCATCCTAGCCTAGATAATCAGACAGTAAGTGGGTATGGCCCTCCAGGAGATCCCGGCACTAATCCGGCATATTTAGGAATGGTATTATTATATAATGTTTTTTTTGATTTTACACAATACCCACCTGGGTCAGGTACATATGGAGGTAGGCCATGGGTTGTTAATCCTTTAATTGCTCATGAACTTGGACACGTCTTTGGGCTGTATCATACTAATTTTTATGAACTCTCGTACAAAAGATTTTCTCCAGAATTGCCTTGGCCTGAAGAAAAATACTTTTGTCACCCAAACACCGATCCTAAATGTTCTAATAACATGATGAGCTATAGTTCATCACAAAGATATTTGTCTCCTAAGCAAATTGGCCACATACACAGGGTTTTTTCCAGTAATACTAACCGTATAAGGTATTTAAGAAGCTATGCAGGTAATCCTGCATACAATGTAGTAATCTCCTCAAACACTATTTGGGATATGGCAACGGTTGCTCAAGGAGATATTATCATAATGCCCGGAAGTACTCTGGAAGTTACATGTGTACTGTCTATGCTGAAAGACACAAGAATAATCATTAAGCCGGGTGCTAAACTTATTGTTGATGGGGGAATGATTACCAATCCTGTAGGCGATACTTGGCAAGGCATCTACGTAGAAGGCGACCGCCACAAATCTCAAACCTTTGCAAATCAAGGTGCATTGATTCTGAAAAACGGTGCAATTATTGAAAATGCCATAAATGCAGTTTCTATGAGAAGCGCAAACTATTTTTTTGTATATAGTGGTGGAATTATTCAAGCAACTGATGCTACTTTCAGAAACAATCGTAGAAATGTTAGGTTTTTTCCATATTCCAGATACGACTCAAATGGACAGTATATCAATAACATATCTTATTTTACTCGAGTTACATTTGAAACTAACAACAGTGCTATCCATAATTCCTATTTAGAAAATGTTTCTATGTGGGGTGTTAAGGGTGTGAAATTTAATAATTGTGTATTTAAAGACAATAGTCCCAACAGACGAGATGGAATTTTAGCTCATGATGCATCTTTTATTGTGAACCAAAGTAGTTTTCAAAATCTTAAGTATAGTATATACGCTTTATCTCCAAACTCAAATCATACTTTTAGTGTTAGTAATTCTACTTTTGTTTGTAATAGAGGTATATACATGAATCTGGTTGACAATGCCACTATAATAAATAACACCTTTAATATTATTACAGGACGCGGTAATATTCCGGAAACAGACTGTACAAAAAGCAATTATGGTATTTATATTGATTATGCAATTGGCTACAAGATAGAAAACAATGTGTTTACAGGTTATAATAGACCACCTTTAGAAATACCTGTATGTGGTCCGATAGGAATAATTGCACGCCACACCGGCTCATACACTAATGAATTATATAGAAACGATTTTTCAATGCTTAAAGTGGGTATTCAAGCTCAAGGTACAAACAAGGGATATGATTATAATCAAGGTTTGTTTTTGCATTGTAATAACTTAAATAAAAACTATTACGACTTCCATGTAAAGCACATTCCCAGAAGCCGACCATCGGGAATTAGAGAATTGCAAGGGTATGGCAGCACCAATGCATCTCTTGCAGGCAATCTTTTCGGGCACGATGCAAGTATGCTGTTAAGCAACTTTGTTGTCGATTCGCAAAGTGGAAATATAGCATACTTCCATCACAATCCAGCTTCCGAGCCAAGGGTAAGGCCTCTCGTTTATAGTACTGATAAAATTACGCTTTGGAGTAGCGATAGGGTTTATAGTGCTGATATTTCCTGCCCCGACGAGGTAATGGCGGTAAAGCCTTATGAAGTTGTTTTGCTTGAAAAAGAAGAAGCCCGATTGAAGTACGAAGAAACCAATCTTAACCTGAGAGAGCTTATAGATGCCGGTAATTCAGATGATTTGAAAAGAAGCATTGATGAGGCCGGACCGGCAGTAAATATGCCACTATACAATTATTTAATGGGAATAGCCCCTTTCTTATCTGAAGAAGTATTAGCAAAACTTGCAGCTAAGGAAAAAGGATTTACCAATGTTATGATTAGAAATGTATTGGTAAAAAGCCCCCAAGCGCCAAAGCTTGATATGGTTGTAGAAAAGCTCAATAGCAGAAACATTCCTCTTCCTCCGCCAATGAGAAAGAAAATTGATGAAGGGCTTGATTATTTTGGAGAAAAAGAGCTTTTAGAACAGGAAATGGCATATTATAAAACAACTTATGATGTGGCTATGAACGAACTTTTAAGAAACAAAATACATGAGATAGAAGGTTGGGAAGACGCCCCTGATGTGCAAGATATATTGGCAACTTCTGATGATATAAGATATAAATATCTGTTAGCAGAGTATTATTTTGAAAATGAAGATTATGAGCAAGGCATGCAACTACTTAATAATATTGAAACACAACATTCAGCATTAGAAAGCAGCTTTGCAGAAAATCATATAGATTACATTTCGTTCTACTCTTTACTTCAACAGGTTGATATTGAAGAATCGCCCGGATATACAAACCTTTCGGCCGAAACATTAGAAGCTCTTGAATCATTTATTGAATCAGACAGTAGGATTGCAGGTAAAGCAATAGCTATATTAATTATGAATGAAGCTATTGAATACAATGAGCCTATTTATTTTCCGGAATTAAAAACTGAAATAAAGTCTGAAACAGCTTATGATTTTACAGAGTTTAATTCATTAGATTTTATTGAAGTTGACATTACGCAGCCTGTGTTTTTATATCCCAACCCTGCCAAAGACAACATTTCAATAAACTGGTGTGTTGAAGATGAAAAAAGCTTAAATGCAACTATAGATATCTATAACTCTATTGGAACCCTCATTTATTCATATTCAGAGAGAAATAGTTGTAGCAATTCGAATATTTCAGTTTCAGGTTGGCGTCCGGGTACATATACAGCTATTTTTAACTATGGAATCAAATCTGAAAGTATTAACTTTATAATTTCGAAATAGTTATATTGTTTTTTATGATAAACGCTTAGAGTAGTTCATTAAAAAACAATTTTTAAAAATTAACAAAAATGTCTGTTTATATATTGAGGCTGTAATAAAAGGATGTCTTTTGATTTTCAACGCTTTTTGACCCTTAATCCCTAAAGGGAAAGCGTTGAAAATCAGGCTCCCTTTAGGGTCGGGGTAAACCTGATTTTCAACATTACTGGGCTAAACGAGAATTTTTACAGCCTCATATATTTACAGAAAACAAAAATATTTACAGAAAACAAAAAAAAAGAAAATGAAAAAACTGTCAATAATAGCATTTCTTATTATAATTTGCACAACTCAATCTAATTCGCAAGAAGACGAATACTGGCAATTAGTTACGGGCGCCTATGCAAAAAATCTCATACAACTTGATAGCGCAACTATGGTTTTTATTATGCACGATTGGTCTTTGGTTGAAGAAGAAAATGCATATCGTCCAAACACATTAAAAATGCATTATTTCAACATAACAGGGGAATATAAAGATTCGGCAACATTAAACTTTAGAGAAATATTTCCCGAATATTCTATTGATCCGTTAATGGAAGCCTCTCACCATGGAGTAGGCAGATTACGTAATGGTAATTTTTTAGTTGGTGGACACGGAAACCTAGTAACTCATTCAGGCAAAACCCAAATTGAGTTAAGTCATAAATTCTTTCAATTTCAATTTGTTGAAGATAGTAAAAGCCAAGCCTATAATGAGTCACCACCTTTGGTACATCCTATGATTTTTACTTTAACACCTAACCTTGATGAAGTTATTCGGCTAGATACATTGCAAGCTGTTCCTTTTTATGGCTCTATTACACTTATACATGAAGTTGCACCCGATACATTGATAATTGGCTTTCACAAATCAAATGAAAGCAGACATGAGATTCTTGAAACTGACAGCCTGTTTAATGTAAGGTGGAGTACCGAATTTGGACAAATTGGTGCATGGACTGCTGACATTTATGATTTTGAGGTAACTGAGGATGGACATTATTTGGTAAACCTGAGGTATTATTATCCATGGAGCAGGCATGTTTATTACAGAAATCGCCTGTTTAAGTTTAATAGAAACGACGGCAGCCTTATGTGGCAAAAGATAATAAGAAAAAGCAGCAATTCCAGCAGTTTTAATTATACCATAACCGATATGGGAGATGATAAATACCTTCTTGCATACGACGATTGCTGCGAATATCCAACCGACATGGATTATACTGGTTTAATTTTTCACGAAAACACAGGGCTTCACCTCAGGGTAATTGACAGCGACGGTAATACATTACAGGAAAAAAGCCTTATAGATTTTCTTTCTGCGCATATCTATACATGGGATGGGAATCAATACGGTGGCATCCATGAAGACCCTGCACAAGCTAAACCATGGTATAAACCATTTCAAACTATAAAAAACCCCGATAATACTTACTTAATTTCAGGAATTCATTATTCTTCTCCCGGATACACAAAAGGCCGAGGGTTTTTGCTAAAGCTTAGTGCAGAATTGGAGCCTATTTGGGTTAGAGTTTTTGAAATAGATAAGAAAAATTATCCATATAATTGCGCAACGGTTGCATGGATAAATAACATTCTAAATAATGAAGAAAATATTTTTATATCAGGCAGATTCGAGTCAGTTTGTGGTTCGTACAATCCATCGCCTTATTACCCTCCGTTTTATTACGGGTGGTTTTACTGGGCAGGTTTGTTTGTTACATTAGACAAATACGGATGCTATGAAGAAGGTTGTCATCTTCATGATAATATTGCCGAGTGGGAGTACGATTCACGTATTACGTTTTATCCAAATCCAACATCAGATATACTAAATATTAAAATAGACAGGCCAACTATAGAAAACAACATGAAAACGTTGTTTATCAGCGACCTGTCAGGCAGAGGTATGCTCACCAAGCATTTTACAGGCAACGAGCTGCAAGTGTCAATAAAAGGATTTAATCCCGGCATTTACCTTGCATACATTTTTTCAGATGGGCATATTCTGAAGGCAGAGAAGATTGTGGTGAGGTAGATTAATTAAAGAATTAACGCCCCTCACACAATCATTCCTGCGGCAACAGTTTCGTTTGTGGTTTCGTCTACTAGTATTATGCTTCCGGTATTTCGGTTGTGATGGTATTTGTCGAAGAGTATGGGGTGAGAGGTTTTTATAGTAACACAACCGATGTCGTTCATGTTTAGTTCAGCACAATTGCTAATTTCCTCGATTTGGTTAATGTCCATGCAATAGTTAATGTCTGTTACAACACATTTGGCTTCTTTTGTTGTGTGTCGTATAATGAACTTATTGCCTGTGATAAGCTTTTTGGGGTTCATCCAGCAGATCATTGCATCTATCTCTCTGCTTATTTTTGGAAGATTATCTATTGGAACAATCATATCGCCACGGCTGATATCAATTTCGTTGGCTAATCTTAAAACCACCGACATAGGGGCAAAAGCCATGTCGATATTACCTTCAGCTCCTTCTATTCCGGAAATAACAGTATTTAATCCTGAAGGAAGCACTTTAACTTCGTCTCCAACTTTAAACACTCCGCTGCCTACTCTGCCTGCATAGCCTCTATAATCAGGCGTTTGAGCATTATTTACTCTGATAATATTCTGCACAGGGAATCGGCCATCGATAAGGTTATGATCGCTACCAACGTGAACTGTTTCAAGAAAATACATTAAAGTTGAGCCTGCATACCACTGCATTTTTTCCGACTTCTCAACGATATTATCGCCATAAAGTGCACTAATAGGAATATAATTAATGTCGTGAATATGAAGCTTAGATGCAAAGACTTTGAAGTCGTTCACAATTTCTTCAAAAACATCTTGGCTGTAATCAACAAGGTCCATTTTGTTTATACACAAAGCCAGATGCTTAATACCTAAAAGAGAGGCTATATAAGAATGTCTTTTTGTTTGCTCTACAACTCCTTTTCTGGCATCTATCAATATTATTGCAAGATTGGCAGTTGATGCCCCTGTAACCATATTTCTTGTGTACTGCACATGCCCGGGAGTGTCTGCGATAATGAATTTTCTTTTGGGGGTTGCAAAATAGCGGTAAGCTACATCTATAGTAATTCCTTGTTCTCTTTCGGCTTTAAGACCATCGGTAAGTAATGCAAAATTTATAGACTCCTCTCCTCGCCTTTCGCTGGCAAGCTTAATAGATTCAAGCTGATCTTCAAATATTGCCTTACTATCATATAATAATCTTCCAATCAGAGTACTTTTACCGTCATCAACGCTTCCGGCAGTTGTAAACCTCAGAAGTTCAACATTCATATAATCTTCAGAAATAAAGCCGTTGGTGTTTTGCATATTAAAAATATCCCTCCTTTTTTCTGTCTTCCATTGATGTTTCAGAAGTTTTATCGTCGGCTCTACCACCCCTTTCCGTAATTCTGGAGGCTGCCACTTCCAAGATAATTTCCTCAAGAGTATTGGCGTCGGAAATAGAAGCGCCTGTACAGCTCATATCTCCAATTGTTCTGAATCTTATTTGCAGATTTTCCCATTCTTCACCATCGAGAAGAGAGATATAATCGCTCTTTGCCAGAATTACACCATTTCTTCTAACACATTCTCTTTTATGAGTATAGTATAAAACAGGCATCTCAATGTTTTCGAGCATAGCATATTGCCAAATATCCAATTCAGTCCAGTTGCTCAGAGGAAAAACCCTAAAGTGTTCACCTTTTCTTTTTCTGCCATTGAAGAGATTCCAAAGTTCCGGTCTTTGATTTTTTGGGTCCCATTGTCCGAAATCATCTCTATGCGAAAAGAATCTCTCCTTAGCGCGAGCTTTTTCCTCGTCTCTACGACCACCGCCAAGAGCGCAATCAAACCCATATTCGGCAATAGTATCGAGAAGAGTAACCGATTGCAAAACGTTTCGGCTTTGATTTGGCCCTTGCTCAGAAAATGCTCTGCCGTCATCTATGCTTTTTTGAACACTGCCAACCACAAGTTTAAGTCCGAGTTTTTTCATCAAGTTATCCCTATATTCAAGAGTTTCGGGAAAATTGTGTCCAGTGTCAATATGCAATATGGTAAAGGGCATTATTGCAGGTCTGAAAGCTTTAACAGCCAGATGCAACATAATAATGGAATCTTTGCCTCCTGAGAATAGAAGCACAGGGTTGTCAAACTGAGCGGCTACTTCTCTGATTACAAAGATAGATTCCGACTCCAGCTCTCTGATATGATTCATGTAGTATGTCTGCATTGTTTATGCTGATTTTATTTTGGGTAAAACATAGTTAAGAAGAATTTTGCCCGCTTCCTCAATAGTTGTTTCGTTTGTATTCAGAGTTATATCCGAGTTTTCAGGACATTCATAAGGCGCATCAATTCCGGTAAAATTAGGGATTTCACCTTTGCGTGCTTTTTTGTATAATCCTTTTGGATCACGTTCTTCACAAACATTAATAGGGCAATTGACAAAAACCTCAACGAAATCATCTTTCCCGATAATATCTGCTGCAATTTTTCTCATTTCCTTAGTTGGACTAATAAAGGCACAAATAACTATTATACCACATTCAACAAACTGCTTAGAAACTTCAGCAATACGCCTGATATTTTCCATTCTACCTTCATTAGAAAAGGAAAGGTCTTTATTAAGTCCTTTTCGGATAATATCTCCGTCGAAAACTTTTGTAATAATATTTTTGTTATGAAGAGATTTTTCCAGGTATGATGCAATAGTAGTTTTGCCGGATCCGGAAAGACCGGTAAGCCATATAACTCTCCCTTTTTGCTTAATCAGAGCTTCTTTTTGCTCTCTTGAAAGATATTCAGAATTATCAGAAAAATTATTATTACTCATCAAAACATCAATTTCAACAACACCTTTACAATTACATTAAAAAACCTCCTGATCAAATACATCCCTTGGCCTTTCTTCCTGTTTGTATTTGTTGCAATCAACTTCCACACTTATAGGCCTCAAAGGTCTTTCGAAGTCGTGAGTAGGAAATTGAAGGTTTTTATCTTCATAAATTTTCTTCATATAAAGAGCCCAAATAGGCAGCGCCATATTAGCCCCTTGCCCAAGGGAAATCTCTCTAAATCTAACAGCCCTATCTTCTGCACCAACCCAAACACCGGTAGCAAGTGTAGGAGTAATTCCTATAAACCAGCCATCGGAGTTGTTTTGTGTTGTGCCGGTTTTTCCAGCGATTGGGTAGTTCAATCCATATCTGAATCTAAGCCTCAGCCCAGTACCGCTTTCAACAACACCTTTAAGAAGCTCAATCATAAGATAGGCAGTTTCCTCGCTCATCGCCTCATTCGACTTGGGAGTGAACGACTCTATAAGGTTGCCGTTCTGATCTTCAATTCTGGTAATAAAGATAGGGTCAACATGTACACCTTTATTAGCATATGTTGCCATTGCTCCGGTTATTTCATGAACTGAGAGGTCGGGAGTTCCGAGGCAAATTGCATAAACGGCGTCGATATGGCTGGTTACACCCATTCTTCTGGCAAGTCTGATAACAGCTTGAGGCGAATATCGTTTCATCAGGTAGGCTGAAATATAATTGACAGAGTTTGCCAATGCCCATTTAAGCGTTACCATCTCACCTTCCATTTTATTGGAAGAGTTTTTAGGAGTCCATGTAGTTCCATCATGAAGGTCGAATGAAACCGGAACATTAGGCACTTTTGTGCATGGGCTAAAACCACCTTCCTGCATTGCCAATGTGTAGAGGAATGGTTTAAACGTTGAGCCAACCTGACGTTTACTTACAGTAACATGGTCGTACATAAAATGACGATAATCAATACCACCAACATAAGCTCTAACGTACCCTGTTTGAGGTTCAACAGACATTAGTCCGGTATTAAGGAAATGCTTGTAATATCTTATAGAATCCAGAGGAGTCAAAACAGTATCAACTTCACCTCTCCATGTAAAAATTCTCATTTTAGTAGGAGTACGGAACGCGATTCTGATAGAATCTTCGGGGATATTATTTCTTTTCATGCTAATATATCTGTCAGACCTTCTAACTGCCATTTGAGTAAGTCTTTGAATGTCTTCCGGAGTAAGGTCAGTATCATACGGGGCATTTGGATGCCCTCTCCAGTGTTGAAAAAACATTGGCTGAAGATATTCTCCTAGATGTTCTTTCACAGCTTCCTCAGCATAACGCTGCATTCTGCTGTCAATGGTTGTGTAGATTTTAAGTCCGTCTGTATGAATATTGTATGGGGTTCCATCAGGCTTAAGTTTGTTTTTGCTCCACTGCCCCAGCTCTTTTCTAAGCTGTTCTCTGAAATAAGTTGCCAATCCGGCTCTATGATCCTGGATGCGAAATTCAGACATGTCAAGCGGAATAGAAACAATGGAGTCGTAATCTTCCGGCTCAATGTAGCCGTATTTGGCCATTTGATAAATTACGACATTTCTTCTATCAAAAGCTCTTTCAGGATTTCGCACGGGGTTAAACCAAGATGGAGCTTTAAGCATACCAACAAGTATAGCGGCCTGTTCAACTTTAAGAGAGTCGGGAGAAGTGTTAAAATAAGTTCTGGATGCAATTTTTACTCCGAAAGCGTGGCTACCAAAGTCAACAGTGTTTAGATACATTGCGATAATTTCTTCTTTGGTATAGTTGCGCTCAAGCTTAGCTGCTGTGACCCATTCCTTAAGTTTTATAACAGCAATCTGAGGGGTAGAAAGGTCTTCCTGCCTTGGGAAAAGGTTTTTTGCAAGTTGTTGCGTAATAGTACTACCACCACCGGCACTTCTTTGGCCGCCAATTAGATTTCTTACCACAACACGAAATAAGCTTCTTATATCAACACCCGAATGACTGTGAAAGCGTATATCTTCGGTTGCCAAGAGAGCATTTACTATATTTGGCGAAAGGTCTTCATAACTCACGTTAGTTCTATTGTGAATATGAAAAGTACCTAATATTACTCCATCTGCAGAATATATTTCACTAGCCAGATTGCTTTTGGGATTTTCAAGTTCTTCAAATGAAGGCATAAAGCCCCATAAACCCCAAGAGATAGTCATTAGCAAGAAGTATATTATAATAAACGGTAACAGAACAAAAAGCCAGAAATATCTGGTATATTTTCTAAACAATTCTGTTTCTTTCTTTTTAGACATTATAAATAACTTTGAAAAACACTATTTTCGAAACGATAAAAAAGATTGATTATTTCTTTTCAATTCTAACTCCAACATCAATAATTCCATTAAGAACTTCCTCCCTCATTGCTTGCTCGAGTCTGAACTTATAAGTTCCCTTTCTAGGGAACCAAACATTCTCGCGGAAATGAAAGCGGTTCGACTTAACTCTGCCGAATCCATTCCCTTGCCATTTTCCTGATTTATCTGCAAGAAAGCATTCTAGAGTATCTCTAACAACAATACCATCAGGCATTACAGTTTCAAAAAACAGATAAAAGTTTCTGTATTCATAAGATGTAGAATGTCTGATGTTCAAATAGATATTATAAAGCTCTGTTGTATCATTTATTTCGGTTTGAAAAACAACAACACTATCCATGTGCCATTTTTCACCATCAATTTTTTTATTTTTTTCAAATAAAACATGAGTATCACACGATGCAAAAAAACAAAGCGGCACTATTGCAAACAATATAACTTTAACTAAATATTTCATTGTTGATTGTTATTATTATTCCTGTTTTTGTTTTTCTTTCTGCGTTTTTTCTTCTGTTGAGCTGAATTATCAAACCTTGTAAGGCTGTCTTCATCTGATGAATCGGTGAAATTCAACTTAGCTTTTGGCTTCTCTTCTTCAGATACTTTCTCATCTAAACTTAGAGGGAAAATACCCTTCTTATTCATTTCAATAATTTCTTTAGCTCTTTTGGCGGTAATCATAACTAGATTTCTTTCATCATTTTCAGAAAGAATATACCACATCAGCTTTTTCATTACATCAGTTTTCTGATGATTAGCAAATCCCTTTTTAGTTTTCAGTTGTATGCTAGAATCAGGAATATCTTCAAGAGCATCTATATAAATATCATTTTCATAATTAATACAGCATTTCAATTTACTGCATTGTCCGGCAAGTTTCTGCGGATTAAGAGAAAGCTGCTGTAGTCTGGCAGCCGATGTAGAAACAGACCTAAAATGGTTTATCCAAGATGCACAGCACAATTCTCTTCCGCAAGAGCCAATACCCCCTAGTCGACTGGCTTCCTGTCTCATTCCTATCTGTTTCATCTCAATTCTAACACCGAACTTTTCAGCCAAAACCTTAATCAACTCACGAAAGTCGACCCTTTCATCGGCAGTATAATAAAATATTGCTTTTGTTTTATCACCCTGATACTCAACGTCACTGATTTTCATATCGAGCTTAAGGTTTAATGCCATCTCCCTTGATTTGAACATTGTATTCTTCTCTTCATTTACGGCAGCAATCCATTTTTCAATATCAGATGTTTTAGCTTTGCGATATACTTTTTTAATTTCAACTGCGTCAGGGTTTACTTTTTTAGACCTCATTTGAAGTTTAACAGCGTGCCCTGTAAGGGTAACTATACCTATGTCGTGTCCGGGATTTGCCTCAACTGCAACAATATCACCTTCCCTAAGATCCATCTCAGGCGAAGTGCGGAAAAAGTCTTTACGGCTGTTCTTAAATCTAACTTCAATAAAATCCGTAAAACAATTAACCTGAGGCCCTTTAATATTTTTTAACCAATCGGTAGCATCCATTTTGCTGCTGGAATGCTTAAAAACATTCAAGCATCTTTCCTGAATATTGGGAGAACATCGGCATCCGCGCGACATAAACGGATCATTTATATCTATCTTGCTCACTTGCTTTGTATTAAATTAACTACAAAATTACAAATAAAATCATTTTACAGACCTTAATAATCGTGTCATTTTAAATGAGAGGTCGGTAAAAAGAATTTTGGGGTTTGCATTCCTTTCAATATGAGTGTATGCCTCTTGAAACAATGCAGAAGCTTCATTTATATTTGACGTATTAATAAACTTTGAAAACTTTTCAAGGAATATTTTTTCATCACCTTCAATCCTAACCAGAGAATCAGTCTTTATCTGCATACTAAAAAGCATTGATAACCTAAGCATTTTTATTCCGTATGCAATAAGGCTTTTTTGTTTTTCTCTTCCTTCTTTCGAGATATTTTCAACAGTTTTAAGAATCCCATTCACTTTAAATGAATGACAATCTAACATCCAGTTTCTAAATGTCTCTAAAGCATCAACACCCTCCAGTCCTTCTTTAGATAATCTTATTGCTTCAGACATATTACCTGCTGATAAAAAGGCTATTTTTTTTGCTAATTGACTTTCAGTGTTGAATTTTTGTTTCAAAAAATCGGCAACATCCACTTCCTTAACAGATGGTATTTTCAATATTTGAGCCCTAGATAAGATAGTCTTGAGAATTTGTTCCTGGTTTTCTGCAATAAGAATAAAAAGAGTTTTGTCAGGAGGTTCTTCAAAGATCTTAAGCAATTTGGGCGCTGCTGAATGGAATATTTTTTCAACCATCCAAATTATAACAATTTTATATTGACTTTCATATGGTTTTAGTCCCATAAGCCTTATTATCTCATTACAATCATCCGCCTTAATAACACCCTGCTTATTTTCTATACCAATATGAGAATACCAGTCTGGCAGACCGAAATAAGGACTTTCCAAAACAAAATTTCTCCAATGAGAAAGGTATGTAACGCTATTTACATCTTTTGTAAAGTCTTTGTTATTGGCGACCGGAAAAAACATATGAAGATCCGGATGTATGAGCTTATTAAATTTATTGCATGGCGGACAAACTCCACAAGAATCAGTCTCAGAAGGGTTTTGGCAATTAAGATATTGCGCGTATGCAAGAGCAAGGGCAAGTTTTCCACTACCCTCGGCACCTAAAAACATTTGAGCATGAGAAACTCTTTTGTTTCTTATGTTGTTGATAAGTTTATTTTTTATAACTTCCTGGCCTGCAATATCTTGAAATAACATTTTTCTAATGGTACTATTTAGACTGACAACCGGTAAAGTTAAGTTTTTTTCAACAAATACAATATTAAAAATTCATTGATGTTAAAGCAAAGGAGCACTTATTAACATAAAGAGCAACAACAGCTAAGGGTTTCACCTAAACAATTTGGTTATTAATGCGTTACCTTTGCTGATTGATAAAAGCCGCAATAATAAACAAATAATAACCACTTTGATTTTTTTAAAAAGTATTATCTTTGCAGCTTGCTTAAAAAATGACACATAAAATGAAAATGAAGCGTGAAAATTTGAAGAAACTTTTAATAAGATTTCTTCCTTATTTGCTGCTTGTAGGTTTGTTTGCGATATTAATTCCTTTAAGCCTCGACAATAGTATTGAAGAGGAAGACAGTATGTCTGACCTTGATAGAATTAAGCAAAAAGGAGTATTAAGAGCAACAACAAACTATAATTCAACAAATTACTTTATTTACCGCGGTGAGCCAATGGGTTTTCACCTTGAGTTATTGAAAATGTTTACAAAACATATAGGTGTAGAGCTTGAAGTGTATGTAACAAATGACCTTAGTGAAAACTTTGCGTGTTTGCTGGCAGAAGATGAATGTGATGTAATTGCACTTGACCTTACAGTAACAAGAGATAGGTCGAAAATGTTTGAATTTACTGTTCCTCATAGTCAAACCAGGCAGGTATTAGTTCAAAGAAAGCCAAATGATTGGTACAACATGAGGTTTTCAGAAATTGAAGACAATATGATTAGAAATCATCTTGACCTTGCCGGTAAAACTATTTACGTTCAGAGTAAATCTGCTTTTGCAACAAGATTAAACCATCTAATGGAAGAAATTGGCGATACAATTTATGTTGTAGAAGTTGACATGGAGATTGAGCGGTTAATTGAAAGAGTTGCCAACGGAGAAATTGAATTTACAGTTAGTGATGAGCATCTCGCTAATGTAAACTTAGGATTTTATTCTAATCTTGACATAAATACTCCTTTGAGTTTTTCTCAAAATCTTGCCTGGGCGGTTAGAAAAGAATCGCCTGAGCTTTTAAGTGCTATAAATGAGTGGTTTGAAACTTTTAAACCCACTCGTCAGTATGCAAGCCTCTACAACAAGTATTATAATAATCCGCGTACTGCAGATATTGCCCGCAGCCAGTATCATTCGCTAGGAGGTGGGAAGATTTCAGTTTATGACGATTATTTTAAAAGATGGGCAGAGCGTTACGACCTTGACTGGCGATTAATTGCTTCAGTTGCATTTCAGGAGTCGAGATTTAATCCACAGGCGGTGTCTTGGGCAGGTGCATTCGGAGTTATGCAGCTAATGCCAAATACTGCAGCAATATATAATGTTGATGAAAATTCTTCTGTAGCAGAAAACATAAGAGCAGGCGTTAGCTACCTTTATTATCTTAATGAAAGACTTAGAGATGTAATTACAGATGATAATGAAAGAATTAAGTTTGTTCTTGCATCATATAACGTTGGATTGGGCCATGTTTTTGATGCTCGTAAACTTGCTGAAAAGCATGGTAAAGACCCAAATATCTGGAAAGATAATGTTGATTATTACATCCTCAATAAATCAAAGCCAAAATATTACCTTGACCCTGAGGTTAAGCATGGGTATTGTCGAGGATTAGAGACTTATATGTATGTTATTGAAGTACTAGAACGCTACGAGCATTATAAGAATGTGGTAGAGTCTTAAGTCAACAGTCGTAAGTCGTAAGTCGTAAGTCGTAAGTCAACAGTCGAAAGTCGTAAGATATTTGCTTATAAAGTTACTGTCGACTGCCGACTGTCGACTTTAATGTGCTTCCAGCCAATTATTTCCGGTATTCATATCAACAACAATTGGAACTTCAAGCTTCAGGGCATCTTTCATGCATTTTTCCACCATAGGCTTTAGTTTTTCGAGCTCAGAAATATGAGCGTCGAAAACTAATTCATCATGTACCTGCATAATCATTTTTGATTTCAGGTTTTGGTTCTCCAATTCTCTATGAATTTTTATCATAGCAACCTTAATCATATCTGCTGCTGTACCTTGAATTGGTGCATTAATGGCGTTTCTTTCGGCATATCCTCTGACAGTAGCATTAGCACTATTTATGTCGGGCACATATCTTCTTCTTCCCATCATTGTTTGAACATAGCCATTTTTACGAGCAAACTCTATAGTTGTATTCATATAATCCTTCACTCCGGGATATTTTATAAAGTACTGGTTTATAATTTCTGCAGCTTCTGCGCGAGGTATATTAATTCTTTCTGACAATCCAAAAGCTGATATGCCGTATACTATTCCGAAATTCACAGTTTTTGCACGCCGTCTCATTTCTTTGGTTACATCATTAATATCTACCTCCCAAACTCTTGCTGCAGTAGCTGTATGAATGTCGTAGCCTTTATTAAAAGCATCAATCATTGATGGGTCTTTGCAAAGCGATGCAATAATTCTTAATTCAATTTGTGAATAGTCGGCAGCAAGCAGGACAAAATCTTTTTCTCTTGGCACAAAAGCTTTTCTTATTTCCCTGCCTCTTTCCGTACGAATAGGGATGTTTTGCAAGTTAGGATTGTTCGACGACAATCGTCCAGTGGCAACTATGGCTTGGTTGTATGAAGTGTGCAATCGTCCTGTCTTTTCACTAACAAGCTTGGGGAGAGCATCTACATAAGTTGATTTAAGCTTAGTAAGGCTTCTATAATCGAGTATTTTCTCCACAATTGGGTGTTTATCAACTAGTTTGATGAGAATTTCTTCACCTGTGCTATACTGTTTTGTTTTTGTTTTCTTAGGTTTTGCTACAATTTTTAATTCATCGAATAATATTTCTCCCAACTGCTTTGGAGATGAAATATTGAAGGTTTTGTTTGCCAATTGGAATATTTCCAATTCAATTTCTTTGATTTCCTTGTCTAATACTGCCGAGTAGTCGTTAAGAGCTTTCTCGTCAACTTTTACTCCTTGGTGCTCTAGCTCTGACAAAACGTAAACAAGAGGAGCCTCAACTTCTTCAAGAAGTTGAGTAAGGTTTTGTTCTTTAAGCAGTGGTTCAAAGTGTTTTCTAAGTTGTAATGTAATATCGGCATCTTCGCAAGAGTATGCAGCTGCAATATCGATTGGTATAGAACGCATACTTTTTTGATTGCCTCCTTTTTTGCCAATAAGATCTTCGATGCTTACGGTAGAATAATCAAGATAAGTTTCGGCCAGCAAGTCCATATTGTGTCTCATATCCGGCTGCAACAAGTAATGCGCAAGCATAGTGTCAAAAAGTTTTCCTTTAACATTTACCCCATAACTTTTTAAAACACTGATATCGAATTTAAGATTTTGGCCTGTTTTTTCAATGTTGGGATTTTCGAAAACAGGCTTAAACTGATTAACAATGTCAACTGCTTGTTTTCTGTTTTCAGGAATAGGCAGATACCAAGCTTCTCCCTGATTAATGCAGAATGCTATTCCAACAAGTTCTGTATCTATACTGTCGAGACTGATTGTTTCAGTATCAAAGCAAAAAGAGTTTGAACTATCGAGAGTTGTGATAAGGCTGTTTATTTTCTCATTTGTGTCAACAATATGGTATGATTTCTCTTTTAATAATTGCTGAAGTTTTCCAACAGCAACCTCATAAGGATTAGAAAATGCTTGAGAATCGGAAAACATATCCATTTGTCCGGAAAAGCCAGTAGGTTCATCTTCTTTCTTAACTATCACTTCTTCAACTCCAAAAAGTCTTTTAGACAAAGTTCGGAATTCAAGCTCCTCGAATACAGGAATAAGAAGGCTTTTGTCAGGACTTTTTACTTTAAATATTTCTTCATCAAAATCTACCGGCACATCAAGAATAATAGATGCTAATTTTTTTGAAAGCAGCGCCTGATCGGCGTACTTTTTAAGGCTTTCGCGGCTTCTGTTTTCTTTGACGTCTTCAACATTCTCGAGTAAATTTTCAATAGAATGAAACTGAGCAATCAGGTCTCTGGCCTTTTTTTCACCAATACCAGGCACTCCGGGAATATTGTCTGATGAGTCGCCCCAAAGTCCAAGCATATCTTTTACCTGTTCGGGTTTTTCAATCCCAAATTTTTTACAAACTTCTTTAATTCCCCATATTTCAATCTCATTTCCCAGCCTTGCCGGTTTATACATAAAAACATTGTCTGAAACTAGCTGTCCAAAATCTTTATCGGGAGTCATCATATAAACCTTAAATCCCTTTTTCTCAGCTTGCTTAGCAAGTGTTCCTATTATATCATCAGCTTCATATCCATCAAGCTCAATAACAGGAATATTAAACCCTCTAATAATTTCCTTTATAACAAAAAGAGAACTTACAATATCTTCTGGTGTTTCTTCTCTATGGCTTTTATACTCCGGGAACTCTTGGTGCCTTTGAGTTGGAGCATAAGTGTCGAATGCAACTGCAATATGAGATGGTTTTTCTTTGGCTAATACTTCGAGTAGAGAATTAGTAAATCCGAACGCAGCAGAAGTATTAGTGCCTTTTGAGTTAATTCGGGGGTTTCTGCTGAACGCGTAATAAGCGCGATATATCAACGCCATGGCATCGAGAAGAAACAGCTTTTTTTGATTTTCCATTAAATTTTCCTTAATAATTAGGGCAAATATATGAATAAATATCGTCGGGACAAGGCAGTGCCTTGTCCCATCGCAATGCCTTGCCCCAACCGTTTCGTTAATTCAAAAAATCTCCTTAATTTAGCTAAAAAATCAGAAGAGATGCCTACAGTATTTCATTTTGTAAGACGATATTTACATTACACGGCTACTTTCATTGGAAATCAAATAAGTAATCATAAAAACTACCATTCAGTCCTCTTTTATAAAGAGCATATTCCAAACCCTGCATTTACGTTTGCAAACATTTTCAACATTGATGATTCAAAGAAGATTAGGTCTGTATTTCATAAATTGATTTATAAAATTTCGCGTCATATTACAAGGTCACAGGTTAATTATATCTTAAAAAGGATTGACGAAGAAAAGCCAAACATTTTGCATTTTCATTATGGAACTGACGCCGGTATGTTTTATAAGATCCTTAAAAAAGCAAGAGTGCCAAAAGTGGTTTCCTTTTATGGCTGGGATTACTCATATTTCCCAAAAAGATATTTTGGCATAGGCAAAAAGTATTTGCAAAAGAGAGTATTTGAACATGCAGATTTAATTTTGGCCATGAGTATGAATATGAAAAAAGCTCTAATATCGCTTGGAGCAAGGGGCGAGAAAATAAAAATTCATTATCATGGATTAGATACTTCGCTATTCAACATAGAAAGAGATTATGCTGAGAAAGATGAGGTGAATATTTATTTACTTAGCAGCCTGGAACCAAAAAAGGGGCATTTATTTCTTCTTAAAGCTTTAAAAAGAAGCATTGAAAAGACATCTAAACCTCTAAAACTTCATTTTACCGGAAAATTTGGAAAATTTAGTTCTATCAATAATAGTATTAAAAAGTTGGGGTTGGAGAAAAACGTAATATGGCATGCCCCCTATCAATATGGCAGTGAAAGGCATTTGAAGATGCTTTCAAAGGCTGATTTCTTTGTACATCCAAGCATTACCGACAAAAAGGGCAATAAGGAAGGAATCCCTGGAACACTTCTGGAAGCCATGAGTTCCGGATTAGCTGTAATAAGCACTTACCATGCAGGAATACCGGAAATAATAACAGACGGACAAACCGGCTTTTTGGTTAAGGAGTGGGATATTGAAGCATTATCAGAAAAAATTATTCTGCTGGCAGATAACCACAAATTAAGAAAAGAAGTGGGATTAAGAGCAAAAGAGTATGCAGTAGCCAACCTCGACATACATAAGAAGCAGAAGGAATTGGAGGGGATATATGAGTCCCTAGTCCTGAGTCCTGAGTCCTGAGTCCTGAGTCAAAAGTCCTAAGTCAAAAGTCAAAAGATTGAGAAGATTGTAGGGATTGTGCGGATTGAAGGAAATTAGCCAATGTGATAATGTGCCAATGTGCTAATGGCATTTATCAACGGGACCTCTCGCTAACGCTCGAGGTGACGGGTGCATGGAACAACGGGATTGCCTTCGGCGAGCTCGCGAAAAGCTCGGTTTCTCCCTTGCGGTCGGAATGACGGCGCTTTTATCCCTCATTATCAATACATTGCACGTCATCTCGAACGGAGCGATAGCGGAGTGAGAGATCCCGTGGATAAAATGCTCCTGCTAGCCAGAAAAACCGCTTTACCCAACCGTTTCCTAATATCAGCGGGATTCCTCCCTTACGGTCGGAATGACGGTGCACTCATCAACGGGACCTCTCGCTAACGCTCGAGGTGACAGGTGCATGGAATCACGGGATTGCCTTCGGCGAGCTCGCGAAAAGCTCGGCTCCTCCCTTACAGTCGGAATGACGCTCAAACCCCATTATCTCATTGGCACATTATCTCATTTGCACATTTTCATATCGAGGCACATTTAACAAATTGCACCAGTAGCCCGAGAGATGTTTACTTACCATTGTTTTGCGAATTTTGTAAGTTTTATAATGTTTTAGAATGCCCATGTATGAACTAGCAAAAAAAGAATCTCCAAAGCATCTATAAACCAGACAAATTCGTTTTTTTTGTAAAAAGCAAAGAAAATGGATGGAATGATAAAAGTAGAATATCCCGAATCTTTGGCTAACACTCTAAGATTAAGCGGGAAAGATTTTGAATTTGAGATAAAAAAGACTTCTCTGGTTAAGCTTTACGAACTAGGAAAAATATCATCAGGCGTTGCGGCACAAGTACTGGGAGTTTCAAGGCTAGATTTTTTGGAATTGCTCGCAAATTACAACGTTTCAGTTCTGGGGGCTAACGATATAAATGACTTAAATGAAGATATCGCAAATGCCTAAAGTTGTTTCAAATACTACACCAATAATTTCTCTTCTAAAGCTAAATCAACGTCATCTATTTGCTTGAAGAATTAATAAAAAAAGAAGTTTGGATTAGTGATAAGCTGAAAATTGAAATACTTAAGAAAATCGGAGAAGAATAATTACGCTACCTTTTGTATTAGCCGGGCTTGACCGTCCATAATATAATAACCGGGAAGACTTGTAGGCAGGACTTGACCTGTGCGAACTTGACCTGTGCGAAAAAAATATTGAAAATAAGGTTTTTATGTTTTTTAAAAAACCTTATTTTTTCGTCAAACCTTAGTAGAAAGGGTAACAGGAGAAAACCAACCTTATTACCTTATTAATTAAAAATGAAAACCTTCTGAAAAATCGCTGCCATTGCGAGAGCGTTTTTTTTCTGTGGTTCTCTATGCTCTCCGTGTTTATTTATCGATCACCAATCTGTACAATCCTCAACATCGGGATTCCTCCCTTACGGTCGGGGTGTCGCTCAACCCCCATTGGCACATTGGCATATTAGCACATTAACTCATTGGCACATTATCTCATTTGCACATTTTCATATCTAGGCACATTAACCAAATTGCACCAGTAGCCGGAGAGATGTTTACTTACCATTTTTTTGCGAATTTTGTAGGTTTTATAATGTTTTAGAATGCCCATGTATGAGTTCATGCTGCTTATAAATTTATCTTTTTCTTCTTTTGTGGGTTTATGGTTTCTGGCAATTTGATTTTGTTTTTCAATAGCTTCAAAAAAATTGCCTTTGGTTCGGTTGGCAATATATATTCTGTAAGGTTTTATTACTGTGCCTAAATACTGAACACCTTTGGTATAATGTTGAAGATAAATTTTATTGGGGTGTAATGTTAATTTTAAATTTGATTGTAAAAAGTTTGCCATTTTTGGAATAAGTGACTGTAAATAAGATTTATCAGGATATATTAGTACAAAATCATCAACATACCTTCCATAATATTTTACACCCAATTTTTGCTTAACCCAGTGGTCAAATTCGTTCATATACACATTGCCGAATAACTGAGATGTGAGGTTGCCAATAGGTAAACCACAGCCGGGCTGAGCATGAAACAGGGTTTTGCTGTTTGGAAGACCTTGCCAGTCTGATTTTTTGCCTTTGATGATGCAGTTTTGCTTAGGATCGTTAAAAATTGTTTTTTCTATGAGGTATAACACAAGAGATAAATCAAAAGTGTGTTTATGTTTTGTTTTTAATAACTCGTTTTTTACTTTTTCATAAAGCAGATTTTTGTTCATCGACATAAAATATCCTCTTATATCAAGTTTCAGGATATAGCAATCTTTGGTGTAATTTTGGGAGCATGAGCGCATAAAGTGGTCAATTCGTTTTATACCGTAGTGCGTACCCTTGCCTTTCCTGCAACTATAGCTATCATTGATAAAGGTTTTCTCGAATATAGGTGAGATGTAGTTATAAATAAAGTGGTGAATTATCCTATCACGAAAATCGGCGGCAAAAATCTCACGTTTTACTGGCTTATCAACAATAAAGCAGATACTTGGTTTTGGTATGTATTTGCGTTCAATTATTTCATTTGCAAGAGCAAACAGATTTGCTTCCAGATGCTTTTCAAAAGCGAGGGCATTAATAGTTTTTCTTTTATTTTTCCGGGCATCAAAATAGGCCTGAAACAAATCGAGTGTAATTCTATCCCTGTCTATTTCTGAAAATAAATTGAGTTTTTGCATTTTTTTTTGTAAAAGCCACAGGGAACTAATCCCCGTGGCTGTGTTTCCCTTCAAATCCCTGACACAACGAACAGAAAAACCTAACTCCTTATTGTTGTTGTTTCTGTTTACATTGCTGTTATTGTAGTTAATGTTACGGTTCCATGCGATTGTTGCATTGTTCTCCGTAGCACTCCACCAGTTACCGTTGTTTCCAATGTTGTTGAATGTTCCATTGTTGTTACGGTTGCCACCCGGAAGGGCTGAAAGTGTAACCAATCAATTTGTTGCACCACCATTTGCAGGAAATACAATCTTTTATAGCTAACATCAACCTGTTTTGGATATTGCAGGTAATTACAATGCCAGCGGGTTACCGGATTTAAAATTGCTCGCTCGTCTATGCCGTAGCATTCACGACTCTGGCGGAAAACGAATTTAGTTAAAAGTTTGTAAAGTTGAAAGTTTATAAAGTTTTGATTAAGCCTGAAAGTATTTTAGATATTTCTTCTGATAAAGAAAAAAGAAATACAAAATCTTTTTCTGTTATTCTTTTCATTTCCTTTGCTAAATATAGCATTGAACGAACTTCACCGCATGAACCTTTGGCTATAAACAAAAACTGTTTAAACTCATTATTTGTTTTTCGTTCAAAGCCTTCGGCAATGTTATTCATTATAGAAACAGATGCTCTTTGTATTTGGTCTTTGAAGCCAAAATCCTTACTTCCTTCAAATAAACTATATATTTGAATGGTAAGTTCTTTAGCTTTTTGCCATGCAATAATATCCTCAAACCTCTCTATCCTCATACTTTCAACTTTACAAACTTTATGAACTTTTAACTGATTTATGCCATCCACTTAGTTGTTTTGATACATTTTCTACTGCTTGATTTATTTTTACGAATTTATCAAGGCTTATTTGTTTAATGTCTTTCATTACACGAATGAGCAAACGGATTACTTCAATCTGCTCTCGTGCTATTTGAAGCACATCTGCTTTTTGATGCCTTGTATTAGCACGGTATATTAACGTAAGCAGTTCTATAGTTTCTTTCTTCAAACTCTCTCCAACCGTATATTTATATTCCTTGCTAAACTCCTTTGTAAACTGGAAAATAGCCAAAAGCAAGTCGTAAGTTGCTTTATATACTGGTAGTTCATTATAATGTGCCAAAATTCAAGAAAATTTCTTACGTGATTTTGATTAGGCTTGGCAAAGTTCTAACAAGTTAGGCCCTGCTCTCGCCTTTCGCAAAAATTCGACCGCCTAAGGCGGTAAATAATCAAATAAATCAAATTGTCAAATGAATCAAATAAATTAATCCCTGACACAACGAACAGAAAAACCTAACTCCTTACCGAGGTAGTATCTGTCCACATTGCTGTCATAGTAGTTCATGATACGGAACCACGCGACCGAAGCATCGTACTCCGTAGCACTCCACCAGTAACCGAAGTATCCAATGAAGTAGAATGTACCATTGCTGAAACGGCTGCCACCCGGAAGGGCTGAAAAGCCAAAATCGTCAGTAGCTGCTGTATTAGGGCTTTCCCATCTTGGGTGTGCATCTGGCGATGTTCTTGTGCTTTTTAACTTGCCACCTGCTACACCCTCTCCACCTAAATAGTTTGTAAGAGTAGTCCATTCCTCGTCAGTGGGTACTCTCCATCCCACAGGGCATAAACCCCTTGAATCATCAACTGCGTACCAGTTGTAAAGTGCGCCGTAGGCTGCGAGAACCTCGGCATCCGAGTTAAGTCCGTCAAGCTCAGAATGTGGGTAAATAGCATATGCACCATTAGTAGTGTTTCCCCAATCTGTATTATTCAATCCTGTGGGTATAGCATCGCCATTAAGGTATTTGGTAACTCTGAGGTTTTTTGCCATCCATTCCTGGGTGCCTATGATTACGGTTGGATAGATATTGCCGTCAAAGTCTTCTACTGTGCCACCGCCGCCCTCAGCCACAAAGTTGGCGGTAAGGGTTATGTTTTGTGCGGGCATGTTTACTGTGGTGCTTGAAGCATCGGTGTTGGCTATATGGTCAGTATCACCTGTCCAGTTTACAAAGGTGTAGCCCTCGTTTGGGGTTGCAGTGATGGGAACTACTGCAACTTCTGAGTAATTACCTGCTCCGGTAACAGCGCCACTGCTGGCGGGGGATACGTTAAGATTGAGGGTGTGGGTGGTGGGGGGTGCAGCTAATGTTGAAAACTGTAGTTGATTGCCATAACCGTTTCCTGCTGTATTGGTGGCATAGGCACGGACAAAATAATTGGTTTCGGGCGTGAGACCGGTTAGTTCACTTTCAAATACGCCCAAACCGGTTTGATTGGCAGTAAACCCTATGTTGTTATCGAGTGTGGGCAACTCTTCGGTATGCCAAACAACGCCTCGGGCTGTAATATCTGTCCCTCCATTATTGAGGACAATACCACCGCTTAGAGCCGTAATATCGGTAATTGCACTTATCGCAGCGGTCGTAACCAATGGTGGATTTTGGAAACTTTCGTAATAAGCTAAAAGGGCATTTACTTTTGTTTCCAATAAATCAACATAAGCTTTTGTGGCTGCATCATAATCATCTGTTGGATCTGCAATATTTTTTATTTGTACAGAATTTCCATCATTCCCCAAAGCTAGTACATCTCCCAAATTTTGTATTTCTATATATTCAGTTAAAAAGTCAGGAGTAAACTTCATCCACTTTTCACCATCAAATCTTAATAGGTCGTTTTCTGTAACACCCGTAAAATCAAAATTTTCAGTAAAAAATGGGTCAGATTCTAAAATTATATATCCTTCAGCAGAATGGTCGCCCCATGAGTGTGCTTCGTCCCAATCATCAGTATTTAGCACAGGTAAATTATCAAGGCTGTTATAATCGCCATCAAATAATAGTCCGTCATCATCTGATAAATCTGCTATATCAGCAGGTATGTCGGGAGTACCTTCAAGGCTGCTGTATTGGCCATCGAACAATACAGGTTTATCTTTAAGGTCGTTGTAGCTTCCACTTATTGCTACATCAGCAAAGTTAGGCTTGCCGGTTATTTCTGTCCAGTTGGGGGCATAATCACTATCAAGGTATAAGCCGTTATGGTCGCCCCATGAGTGTGCATTATCCCAATTACTAATATCACCACCGGTAATGCCTGCGGCAGGGCTTGCACCAAAAACAGGATCTGTTTCTGTAATACCACCTAATATATCATTAGCAGTTTTTGCATGCAAAGCATAAGGTACGCTCAGCATCTGGCTTGTGCCCGAAATGGTGTAATTTGTGCCTCCTGTGGGGTCGGTTTCTATCTTTAAAAAGTAAATGCCATCTGCCCAATTTATTGCAGAAAATCCGGTGCCTCCGCCAATCTCTATGCTTATCAAACCATTCTTATTGGTAGTAGGCGTTTTGGTTTCTGTATATACAACATCGCCCGTGGCACTGCCCTTTAAAATGCTAATTTTCATACCTATTGTACCTTCTGATATTAATTTTCCAGAAGCATCCCTAATTACAGCATTGTAGCTGAATTTTTCCGGCACCTGCGCCGATGTATTGTTTGTGCTTTGATATGCGATTGCTATTATTAGCAATACGAATAATGTTTGTAATAATTTTTTCATGAGTTTTTGTTTTTAAATGTTTTGCGTTTGGCGTTCCACCAAAATGCTGTAAATGTTTCGGTGCTCTGCACCTTGTGATTTGTTTATCCTTCCTCATGTTTTTCAAACCCTGAACCCCAAACCCCAAGCCTAACACCCCAAACCTAACACCCCATTGGCATATTGGCACATTAACTAATTAACCAATTAACTAATTAACTAATTAACCAATTAACTAATTAACTAATTCTTAACAATCTTAAACGTTTTAACCTCTTTCTTACCTTCAATCACTTTGAGGAAGTAAATTGAGGGTAAAAGGTTGGCCATGTTTATTGCGGTTTCAATGTCTGTAATCTTTTTGCTATCTATAAGCCTTGCGTTCATATCATATAGATAATACCAAAGATTTTCAATCTCGTAGCTTTCAACTTTTAAAGTTAGTACATCCCTTGTGGGATTTGGGTAGGCTGAAACTAGCAATTCAATGCCAAATGCTTCTTCAATGCTTGTTTCTTCGTAAGTTTCGTAAGGTTGCTGCACGCCTTCGGAAACAGAGCCTCCGGTGCCGGTATGTATTGCATAGCTAACCTGACCAACAGAGTAACTCACAGTGCCACCGCTTCCGGATGCTTCTCCGCCTGTGGGCAGGATCACATTTTGTGCATGAATAAAAAACGAGACAAGCATAAACAATAACAGTAATGGTAATTTTTTCATAAATACTGGTTTTTGTGTAAGTAAATAATTGGTTTATGTATGTTTTTTTCCCATAAGGCTTCAAATATAATCAAAATATATGTTTTGAAACACCGTATTTTTACGGAAGTTTTTTTTGAAATCGGATGACGGTGCTCTCATCAACGGGACCTCTCGCTAACGCTCGAGGTGACGGGTGCATGGAACAGCGGGATCCCTCCCTTACGGTCGGAATGACAGCGCACTTTACAAAGGGAAAGGGATAAAAAAGGGCAGCTGCGCCGCCCCTTTTTATCCCTCATTATCAATACATTGCACGTCATCTCGAACGGAGCGATAGCGGAGTGAGAGATCCCGTGGATAAAATGCTCCTGCTAGCCAGAAAAACCGCTTTACCCAACCGTTTCCTAATATCAGCGGGATTCCTCCCTTACGGTCGGAATGACGGTGCACTCATCAACGGGACCTCTCGCTAACGCTCGAGGTGACGCTCAAACCCCATTGGCACATTGGCACATTATCACATTGGCATATTATCACATTTGCACATTAACTTCCTACCCTACACTTGCCACAACATCCCACACAAACGCTCTGATTCCTTGCATTTCGGCGGTTTCATTAATTTTTTCGATACCCGACAAAAGCGCAGTTACCTGATGGTCTTCAACAATTGCGATAGTAGCAGAGTTCATTGCCGGCCATGTATGTGTGCCCATGTGAGGTTCGCCCTTTTTGGAGCCTCTGCCCATAACATCTTTCCACTGAGAAAATCCCCTTACATTGTTATGGTCGAGCAATTCCTGAATGCTTTCAGTTAATGCCTGATTATATATTATAAATACTGACTTCATTATTTTGGTTTTTATGATTTTTCAATTAAAAACTAATTCAAAATTATCTTAACTAACGCGCATTTGCAAGTTTTCTCTTTTGTTTTCTTACTTTCATTGCGCCAAGCAATGCGTAGGCAACCGGCACAAACACCATCGTAATAATGGTTGAGAATGTTAAACCTCCAATTACAGCAACTCCCATTGGCTTCCATATCTCGGAGCCTTCTCCTGTTGACATTGCCATTGGTATCATAGCCAAAACTGTGGTCAGAGTGGTCATTAACACCGGCCTCAAACGAGATCTTCCGGCTTGAACAACAGACTGTACAACAGTATAGCCTCTTGCCCTCAGCAGATTTGTATAGTCAATAAGTACAATAGAGTTTTTCACAACAATACCCACCAGAATAACAGCACCAATGAGAGCAATTACAGAAAGCTCCGTTCCCGTTATATAAAGAGCAAGCATTACACCTGTAAAAGCAAAAGGAACAGCAAGCATAATGATAAACGGAGTTCTGAATGATTCAAACTGAGCAGCCATTACAATATAAACAAGAAAAATAGCCAACGCCAACAATAATAGCAAATCTGAAAAAGCTTCCATTTGATCTTTCACCTGTCCTCCATAGGCAATATCAATACCTTGAGGTATATCCATCTTAGCTACCTCAGCCTGAATATCGGCGGTAACATCGCCAAGAGATATGTTGTGCAAGGCACAATTAACAGAAAGATACCTAACCCTGTTTTTTCTCTCAATATTTGGTGGTGCAAAAAACTCTTCAACAGTTGCAAATTCTTTAACTTTCACCATTCTACCCATAGGATTTCTGACAGAAATATTTTCTATATCGGAAATTGTATTTCTAAACTCCTCTTTATGCCTTATAACTACATTGTACTCGTATCCATCTTCCCTAAATCGTGTTGCAGTCATGCCCTCAACGCGATTTCTGATAGCATTGGATACAGTATGAGTGTTAAGTCCGAAGAGAGACATTTTCTCCTGATCCGGAATAATTCTTAGCTCCGGTCTTTCTTCGCCCCTGCTTATACTAATATCTCTAACACCGGGAATGTTTTGCATTCTCTGAGACAACTCATATGCAAAAGTGTTGGTTTCATTAAAATCCTGTCCGTAAATTTCAACAGACACAGGAGCACCACCCATATTTGGGCCACCACCGGTTGTGGCAACAGAGTACTTTACAATTTCAGGAAAGCTTTTAAAATCTTCACGAAGCGACTCTGCAATTTGCCATACATCTCTATCTCTTTCTTTAATAGGTTTAAGACGCATTAATATGTCAATTACATTAGAGCCTGAAGACCCTGCCATCAGAAACATAGCTGAAGTGCTGTATCCGCTGCTAACATAATACATATATGCTTCGGGATACTTTTCCACAATAATATCTTCAATAGCTCTTGCGGTTTTGCTTGTTTCCTCCAGCCTTACACCAATAGGCAATTCTATTTTTGCACTAACAACGTTTTGGTCGGCTTCAGGCATAAAGCCTGTTCCAATATATCTCATAAGAAACATGCTACTCGCAAATATTGCAAAAGCAAGTACTACAACCAACCACTTATTCCTCATTGACTTTCTGAGAGTACTAACATACATATTGTCTAAGCCGTCCAGAATTCTGTTAATAAAATCTCGAATACTTTTGCCAATTCCATTTTTACTATTGCTTTTTTTGGTTAGCAACTTAGAAGACAACATAGGTGTAAGAGAGAGGGCAGCTATTGTAGATATGCTAACTGTGATTGTTACTATATAACCAAGTTGTCTGAAAAACAATCCTGTAAGTCCGGTTATCATAGTTAATGGCAAAAACACTGCTACTACTGTGAGTGTTGAAGCAACAACAGCCATACCAACTTCATTGGTTGCATATACTGCAGCTTCTTTGGGTCGGCTGCCTCGATTAATATGTTTTGCAATATTCTCAAGAACCACAATTGCATCATCCACAACCATGCCCATAGCAATTGCAAGACTCGACAATGAAATCATGTTTAACGTATTGCCGCTAAGATAGAGATAAATAAATGCTGCAATTAATGATACGGGAATTGTTATAATGATAATGAATGTAGCTCGCCATCGGCCGATAAAGAATAGAACAACTACCAAAACAAATAATGCGGCATAGTATAATATGCTTGTAAGGTTATTAATAGCACCAACAATAAACTGCGAAAGGTCAACAATTACTTTAAGTTCAACATCAGGTGGGAGGCTTTCTCGTATTGCCGGCAATTGTTTTGTAACTTCTTTGGCAATGTTTACGGTATTTGAGCCCGACTGACGTTGAATAACCATCCTCAAGCCCTTTCTTCCCTCAATCCTTTCTTCAATGGTCATTTCCCTAAGGGTGTCTTTAACTTCAGCGATATCTGAAACAGAGACAGGCTTACCATTGAAGTTGCCAATCACTATCCTTTTAATTACATCGCTTTCCTGAAATTCGCCGGTAAACCTTAAAGGATATTCACTTTGTCCCATTTTTAAACTTCCGGAAGGAAGGTTAATGTTTTCGGCTGCCAAAATACCACCAATTTGTTCTACAGTAACATTGTATGCTTCAAGCTGTCGGGGATCAACATTTACCTGAATCTCCCTGATAGGCTCTCCATAAAGAACAACTGTACCAACACCATCAATTCTGTTTAGAGGGTTTACAACATAATAGTCTAGAATTTTAGCCAAAGCAGGATAGCTCTCCTCGGCAGTTGCAGAAAGAACCATAACAGGAATCATAGAAGAGCTAAACTTAAAAATTGTTGGCTGCTCAATGTCTTCCGGCAAAAACCTCTGAATTCTACCAATAACATCACGTATCTCATTGGTAGCCTCGTCGAGATTGGTTTCATATTCAAATTCAATCGTTATAGCTGAAATATTATCTCTGGATACAGATGTAATATTTTTAAGATTAGTGATTGTGCTAAGATTGTCTTCAAGAGGACGAGTAATATTCGTTTCAATATCCGACGCCCCTGCTCCCGGATAAATAGTAAACACGCTAATAAATGGCGGTTCAATTTCAGGATATAAATCCAATGGAATATTGCGAAGACTGTATAAACCTACCACTATCATTGCAACAAACACCATAAGTGTTGTGATTGGTCTTTTTACTGATGTGCTATATAAACTCATAATTTCTTGATTTCAGATTTAATATTTTTTTTGCGCAGATTGACAATCTGACATAACTGATCTGCAAAAATTAATTCACAATATGTACTTCGGATAAATGCATTAGATTACTTTGTCCTACAACAACAAGCTTTTCACCTGTCTTCAAACCAGACAATATTTCGAAATTGTCATCTATCTTACGTCCGAGCTGAACGGTTTTTCTAATAGCTTTTCCATCTTCAACAACAAAAACGAATCTTTCATTAGATCCAACCTGTTTCATAACAGCTCTTGCAGGAATAATAAGACCTTCAATTTCTCCAAGATTTAGAGCAACTCTAGTAAACATTCCCGGAAGAAGTTCGCTGCCTCTATTTTCTAAACGTAGTTCAACATTAAATGTACCTGAAGCGCGATCAATAGTTGGATGTATTTTTGCAACCTTTCCTTCAAAAGTTTTATCACTGAATATTTCGGAAGTAACAGATGCGGTTTGCCCTATTTTTACATTATTGAAATACCTTTCAGAAACGCCAACCAAGATTTTCACAGGCTGAATTTGCTTCACTGCAACAATAGCAGGCTTGCCCGCAGGAGAAGGTGACATAGAAAAAATCTCACCATCACTATAATACCTTCCGGTAACTATCCCATCTAGAGTAGATCTAATCTCTGTATTAATCGCTAAATTTTTAATATTGCTAACGGCAACATCATATTGCGTTTTTATCTGATCGTAGCTTTGCTGAGTTACAGCTCCTTCTTTCAGAAGAGTTTCGATTCTGTTTAGTTCATTCTTCAAATTGTCGAGTTGCACATTTGCCTGATACAATATGGTTCTGTCCATTTGCACAATAAGCTGACCCTTTGAAACCTTATCTCCAATATCAACAAAAATCTTTTCGATTCTTGCAGGTGTTGCAGCTCCGATGTATGCCTCTTCCCAAGCCTGAACAACTCCTGTAAATTCAATCTGATTGAGCAGTTTAGTTGTTTTTGTTTGCGATACTTCAACAAGAACTTTTGAAGCCTCAACAGTTTCAGGTTGCTTCTCTTCTTTTTTACTGCTGCATGCTTGAGCAATAATCGTAATTGCTGCGATTGCAATTATTAAATATCTATTAATTTTCATGGTTGTTAATTTTATGCTGTTATAATTCATCTTGAATGTTTGTGTTTTTTTGAATTAATCTATTTGGAGTTTTGAGCTTTCCCCAACAAATTTGTCGTAATCTGTTTTTGCTTTCAAAATTTCATGAGTAGCCTGTAGCAAATTAAATTTTGCCTGAGCCATTGCCATTTCACTGTCGTTAACCTCCAGTAAAGTTCCCTGACCTGAGTTGTATCTTGTAAGAGCGATATTATATGCCCTTTCCGCAAGTTTTACATTTTTTTCGGCATTAGCCGACTTCTCAATGGCGAGACTCATTGTTTTAAAAATATCATCGAGCTGAACCTTTAGGTTATCTTCAAGGTATTCTCTTTGTAAAGCAATCTGCTCTCCTGCAATTTGCACTTGCCTAGCGCGATTTCTAACCGTAAAACCGTTAAAAACAGGAATGTTAATTTGAAGCCCAATAGCAGAAGTTTGTACCCAATTATAATCAGCGAAATCAAAATTATTAGTCTGAGTCTGGAATTGATAGTTTCCAATTGCAGTTACACTCGGAAGATTTGATGCTTTAATAGTTTTAACCTGCTTATTCAATAACGCTCTTTGCAAATCAAGTTGCAACAGATTAGTGTTCTGACTTAAGCTGCGCTGCGATTGAAGCAGATTTACGTCATTCATCATTATTTTAGCTGTTTCGAAAATATTGCTATCCAGTTCTATTTCAACATTCTTATCAAAACCTATAAGAACTTTAAGATGATTAACTGCCAGATTATAAAAATTTTCTGTCTGCAAAACTGAAGGGTGAAGGTTTTCAGTACTTACCTCTGCTCTAAGAAGGTCAAACTCCGAAACCATTCCTTGCCTTTGCATAAGTTTAATATTGTTAAGATTTTTTTGAGCATTTTCAAACCTTTGCAACATAATATCATAAGATTCTTTAGCGAGCAGAGAATTATAAAAAGCCATTTTAACATTATACTGTAAGTCAATTTTTGCAGCTCTGTATTGCTCCTCGGCTATTTCTTTTTGTACTTTAGTTGCATTTAAAGTTGCAATAATTGCAGCATTATAAATGGGCAAATTTGCCGAAAACCCGGCATTATAGCTATTTTCAGAGCCAATTTCCAAAACCTGACCAAAAAACGGAGGACCATCCGGCATGAAAATTACAGGATTTTTAAGGTTTCTCATGTAAGATCCACTTGCATTTATTCCCGGCATAAACCTTCCCAAAGCTTCGTAATATTGAGCCTCAGCATTGTCAATTCCAAGCTTTGATATATGGATTTGAGGGTTGTTTTCCATAGCATAACTTAAAGCTTTATCAACCGTAAGCCTTATGGATTCAACATTCTCCTGGGCTGAAATGCCGATTGCCCAAGTTAGAATTAGTGTAAAAATCAAATATTTCCTCATAGTGTTAATAATTAATCATTTTTCTCATTTTCAAATAATTTCTCTATCATTTTGTGGCCTTTTTCCGTAGCCATGCCACGGATAAAATTCATTACAATGTGCTCAAAAACCTCTTTTTTAGGAAATTGTTCAAGAGGTGAATCATCAATGTGATGAAACTGATTGTGAGCAATTAATGCCATTATTTCAGGGTTAATATCATCGCGAAAGTAACCCTGAGCAATACCTCTCTTTATAATATCTTTAGTAAAGTCAATGTTTTTATCTCTTTTAGGCACAAAAAACTCATTCCATATTTTTGGATGAAATTTTTTAATATCCTTAATGAAATTTGGATGAATACTACTTAAAGCCTTAGATGTATTTGTAATATGAATGTGGATAATTTCCAAAGGATTTTCAACAGTTGCAAATAGCTGCATTAAATGTGATAAGTATGTATTGTGATGAAACTCAATACATTCTTTTAGCAGCTCCTCCTTATTACTATAATGCTCATAAAGAGTTCGCTTTGAAATACCAAGGCTTTCTGAAATATCGTCCATAGTAATAGAGCGAATTCCCGATTTCAGGAATAATTCCGTTGCTTTTTCAAGTATTCTTTGTTGCATATCTCAATAGATTCAAGATTTTTAAGATTCAAGATTTTTAAGATTGAAAAAAATGTATTCTATTTCGACAGCAAAGGTAGAAAACTTTTAAAACGGAAATAGTTTTTTGGGTTGTTTTAACAAAAATTTTGAGTATGGAGGTGTGGGGTAAGGGGAATTAGGGCATAGAGGTATAGGGGTATAGGGGTATAGGGGTATAGGGGTATAGGAAATACGGTTAAAGGATATTTGTAGAGACGCAAAGCATTGCGTCTCTCTTTGCGTCTCCAATGCTTTGCGTCTCCAGCGTCCTCTTAATTAAACATTGTGTCTCAAAATTAACCATTGCACCTCTAAATCCTAAAGAGACGCGAAGCATCGCGTCTCTACCAGAAAATCCCTAAAAAATTCTAATGTATTTTTCCTGTTTTGTCTTTGTGTGTTGTTTTTTTTCTTTGTTGGGTTTTGTGTTGTTTTTATATGTTTTATCCGATGAGCGAAATAGAAATAGTAGTCACAAGTAAAATACATAATATTAGAGGCAAACAAGTTATGCTAGATAGTGATTTGGCAGAGCTGTACAGTGTTGAAGTGAAATTTTTAAACAGGGCTGTTAAAAGAAATATTGAACGCTTTCCTGAGGATTTCATGTTTCAATTAAACAATGAAGAATCTTTAAGGTTCCATTTTGGCACCTTAAACAAAGGGAGGGGTCAACATAGAAAGTATCTGCCTTTTGCATTCACAGAACAAGGTGTAGCTATGCTTTCAAGCGTTCTTAGAAGCAATAAAGCAGTTGAAGTAAACATTCTTATTATGCGTGCTTTTGTCGAAATGCGTAGGTTTTTGTCTCAGAACTTCGAGGTTTTTGAAAAATTTCAAACAATAGACAAAAAGTTATTAGTCTATGACCAAAATTTCACCAAGATTTTTAAAGCAATGGAGCAAAAAAGACTAACACCTAAACAAGGAATTTTCTTTGAAGATAAGGTGTTTGACGCATTCATTTTCGTTTCCGACTTAATCAAAAAAGCAAATAACACAATCATTCTCGTTGATAATTATGCAGATGAAAATACTTTGACGTTGTTTTCTGATAAGCGAAAAAGCATATCTGTAAAGCTTTATACAAAGAACTTAACTGAGAAACTACTATTAGCTGCAGATAAATTTAATAAGCAGTATCATGGGTTAGAAGTTTTTAGATTTGAAAAAAGTCATGATAGGTTTTTAATCATTGATGATGATTTGTATCACTTTGGTGCTAGTTTAAAAGATTTGGGTAAAAAATGGTTTGCGTTTTCTAAATTAACTTTGAAAACAGATGTGATAACGTCAGAACTGCCGCAATAAACCTGCCGGCCGCCGGGTTCTATAATAATCTTTAAAACAACGGGATCTCTCCCTTACGGTCGAGATGACCGGGAACCCAGAACTTCCAGTTTCGGAATACCAAAAAACAATAACTCCTTTAAACAAAAGCCAACCTATTTAGTTTTATTATATTTGTTGTCACAAATGACTCATTTGAAATCTTAATCTAAGAAATTATGAAAAAATTATACGCCTTTTTAATTGCATTTGCATTTGCTTTCGGCACCTATGCTCAAGTTACAGAAACTGATGCCGACTTAAAAGAAATTCACAAAGAAGAAGTTAAAAGTGGATGGAAAACCGGAGGTTTGTTTTCGGTTGGATTTAACCAGGTGTCTCTTACAAACTGGGCTGCCGGCGGACAAAATTCTATTTCCGGAAACGGGCTGATGAATGTCTTCGCCGCATATGGCAAGGGTTCACTATCATGGGAAAACACTCTTGATATGGGCTATGGTATGATGAAGCAAGGCAAGGAAGATCTAATAAAAACAGATGATAAAATAGACTTTATGTCGAAATTCGGACTTAAAGCATTCGATAATTGGCATTATGCGGGATTGTTGAACTTTAAAACGCAAATGACTCCGGGCTACAATTACCCAAACACAACAGACAAGATTTCAGACCTTTTGGCCCCTGCATATTTGCTTTTGGCGGTAGGGATGGACTACAAAGCATTTGAAAACTTCAGCCTTTTCATTGCTCCTGTTACAGGGAAAATTACTATCGTAAATGATGATGTTTTGTCGCAAGCCGGTGCTTTTGGTGTTGAACCGGGAGAAACTATCAAAAGTGAATTTGGTGGTTATATAAGAACATCATACAAGATCAACATAACTGATGATATTTCATTCCAAACAAAACTCGACTTGTTTTCAAACTATCTGGACAAACCACAAAACCTCGATGTAAACTGGGAAACGCTAACAATGATTAAGGTTAGCAAATACATTACAGTTAGCTTTGCTACTCATCTGATTTATGACGAAAACATAATGATTGGCGTTGACACAACAGGCGATGGCGAAGTTGATACCATTGGACCAAGAACTCAGTTCAAACAATTGCTTGGGGTTGGATTGTCATTTAAGATCTAACCAACTATGTTGAAATATTAGTAAACTTCTCAGTAAGTTTGAAGTCATATTGTGGATATTCATAAACAGGATGCCTGGGTTCAGTTTCGCCTATTGAATAACCCCAGATAGATTCATAATCTTTTCTGTCTTCACCCATTTCTTCGAGCTGCTGAAGATAATTGTAAATAGATTTTGATTCTATTATAACGAATTTCCCGATTTTTTCAACAACAGGACTGTGAGATCGTGTAAAATCATGGTCGAACTCAAGTATTCTTCTGCCTCCCCTCGTTATACCTATAACCCTAAAGGTAAGGCTTTTGCCAACTCCGGGAAGGTTCATAACATTACGGTCGGTAGCTAGAAAAGGAACATTCAATTTATCCCTCAGATTATTGATGTTTTCAACAAGGTTTTCAGCATTCTGAGGAAATTTCCTTATTTCGGAATCGTACTCATTTGGCACACTGCCTATTACTTTCTCTTCAATTTGCTCCTGCACTGCTCTGGCGTTTGTGGCAAACTTATAACTGTTTTCCCTGTATCCTTTCACAGAGAAGGTATAATATGTAAGCACCCCAATGTCGTTTAGGGCCTTACGAAGCTTAGCCGTATGTCCTCTCCTTGATGATGGTGCAGTAAAAACCAACTGATTTGTAACAGTCCATCCGGCACTAATTATCATTTGAATGCCAAGCTTTGCTTCAGGTGTTATTTCAAGCGGCGACTGAAAGTGAGTTTGCAGCACAAACTGCTTTATCCCAATTTTTGATGCTTTTTCTTTAAAATCCTTAAGAATTTTTGTCAGCTCGGGAGTAATCCTCTGTGGCAGATAAGCCGGCAACCTCGACCCAAGCCTTACTCTCAAAATCTCAGCATATTTTTCTCCTTCTTTGCGCTGTTCATTGGCCTCTTTTTTGGCCAAAGCCATTTTATATATCTCATTAAAAATGTTTTTCAGCGTTTTGTCAGCGCTCATTAGAGCATCTCCCCCTGTAACAAGTATATCTCTAAGCTTTGAGTCATTTTCCCAGTATTTCATTATACGGGTAAGCTTTTCTCCCCATTTTTCGCTTGGTCGTAGTTTTTCAAGATTGAAATTCAGGTTTCCTCTTTGAAAATCGTACATTCTCTGGCAGCTTGCACAAAGACCTCCACAAGCCCTGCCCATAGTGTCGGGGATAAGTATGGCAACCTCAGGATATCTCCTGTGAATGTTGTGTTTTGTGGGAAGAATCCACCCTGCAGCATTCGGTTTTCCGGGCTCAACAAGGTCTTCCTTTTCCCATGCAACAATATGTCCGAATTCTTCAACAAGCTGTTTGGAATAAAAAACATAATACCTTATTGCCAAATCAGCTCCACGAGCAACCTTTGGAGTATCTACATTAAGAAGTGACAAATAATAGGGATTTATAAAAAACGGAATTCCTCTTTTTTCAGCTTTATATAAAATGTCAAGAGTTTCTTCATCCAAAGAATTGTCGAGCATTTCGTTTAATATATCAGGCTTTCTTATTGCAAAATCCAGATGAAACTGATAATCGTTCCACCAGTTTTTAATAATCTTTGCTTTTTCTTCCCGGGAAATTCCATCAGCAAATGTATAGTGTGGACTATGCATTTCTCCGCTGTCAATCTTTTTTATAATAACTGATGTAATTCTGTCAATATTGCTATTTCTCACTTCAACAATTCGGGGGTCAGTTCCAACAGGATATTTATCCATCCATTTTATAATAGATTCTTTTGTTGGAATATCGTGAGATACTCTTCCGTAGAATTGTCTGAAAAGGTATAACATATCTAGAAAGAAGCCTGTTTTAGCTTTGCCTGTGCCAAATTTTGCGGCCTCCCAAAGCATTGCAAAAGGGTTGTTGGGAATTTTCTTCCCTCTAAGGTTTAAGTCTTTATAAATTCGTCCGGCATTACTAACATAATCAACAATTCTTATGGCTGCATAATCTTGCCAATCGAGCCGTTCCATTGCTTTTCTACCTTTGTCTTCGTTATAACAAAACTTTCTTGCAACCGGATTTTTACTTAAATAGTTATCGGCAAGCTTTTTAAACTTTTTCAGAACCTCATCAATAGATTCAGATGATATTAATATTTCTTTAACCTGAGGATTTTCAATAAGAATTTTGTTGAGAATTCTTCTGCTTTTTTCGGATATAATATTGTCGTTAGAAATTTTTGGGATGTTATCTTGCATTTAGTAGATTTTTATGTTGAAAAAAAATTGCTCTGAATAGAGAACATTCTTAACCAACAAAGATAGTACTTTTTGCAGGGAAATCCAAATTACCAATGCCTATACAGACCTGCGGCTTCCAAACAATCTCTTTTTTATAGTCTTAAAATCTTGAGAAAAAGATTTATCAGATGCAACTGCAATAACTAAAAACGACACTAGAAGAATTGTATTAACAAAATGAGAAATGAGGCTTAAACTAATATTAATCTGAGTGCTTGCGAAATATATAATTAAAGCAAGAGCAATCATAAAGAAAATTTTACCCCAAGGATAAGGAACTTTAAAGTATTTTTGTCCGAAATACAAGCACATTACAGTCATAGAGAAATAACATATAAGCTGCACCCAAGCCGAGCCAAAATAGCCGTATATTGGAATGAGCCATATATTTAGTCCAATCGTTATTGCTGCGCCTACTATTGTAAAAATTGCACCATACTTAGTTTGTCCGGTTATTTTATACCATATACTAAGGTTAAAATATATTCCAAGGAACATTTTCCCCATAAGTAAAACGGGCACCACATCAAGTCCTTCGCGATATTCCCTACCTATAAAGTGTTGCACAACATCCATAAAAAGCATAATTCCTAAAAAGATAACCAGACAAGCAAACACGAAATACTTCATAACATTCGCATATAGTTCGGGAGCCTCCTTTTTTTCAGAATTCGAAAAGAAAAACGGCTCTGCAGCAAACCTAAATGCCTGAATGAAGATGGCCATTATAATAGCAATCTTGAAGCATGCTCCATAAATACCAACGTGCTGCATAGCAATATCTTCAGGCAGAATGAATTTGAGAAGAAGCTTATCCAAAGCTTCGTTAGCAACACCTGCCAATCCTGCAATAAGCAATGGCAATGCATATACAAGCATCTTTTTTAAAAGAGGAACAGATAGCTTAAGTTTGCTTGAAATTATTGAAGGCAATAAAAGCAACAATGTAATAACGCTTGCAATAAGGTTTGCAATAAACACATATCCCACTCCTACTGAAGGGTTGTATATTGTATTTATTAAAGATTTAGAAAAATCACTACCATTTTCTGCAATCCACGGACATAATAAAAGGAAGAATAAATTTAATCCTATATTGATTCCAATATTTATAAGCTTTATAACTGCAAACTTCACTGGCTTATTTTCAGCTCTAAGTTTTGCAAAAGGAATTGCAGTAATTGCATCAAATCCTATTATAATTGCAAACCATACAACATATTCAGCATGCTGAGGATACCTTAATAATTCAGCCAGATTATTGCGGAAAATTATCACAAAAATTATAAAAAGAATAGAACTTGTAATAATTGAGGTTACAGAAGTTCCAAAAACTTTATCCCTGTCTTCTTTTTCAGTTTGGTAGAATCGAAAAAGAGCTGTTTCCATTCCGTAGGTGAGCAATACTATAAGGAAAGCGACATAAGAGTACATTTCCACTATTACGCCAAACTCCCCGGTAAGAAACACCCTTGTATAAAGGGGCACAAGCAGGTAATTAAGAAGCCTTCCAATTATGCTGCTGAGTCCGTATATTGCAGTTTGTCCTGCTAATTGTGAAATTTGAGTTGACATAATTATAGTATCAACTGCAAATTTGCAAATTTTATTTTTTAAAATGCTTATTCATTAATTAATAAATTCATTTTACATGAAAATCTTAACAATCGTCTGTTCAAACTTTATGTAACTTTACAAACACAAAATACTTATTATGAAGATATCATCTTTGGCATTTATTCTTTGCTTTTTAAGTTATTCAGCAATATCGCAATTTGCGGAACCACATGTATGCAAATCATTGCCTGATTGTGCGCATACAAAAATTAACGCTTCAATAAAAAGCGGCACCTACGAACAAAATCCGGGACTATGGGATTATGATGTTAGCTTTTATGGCATTTCACTAGATGTTGAACCTACTTCAACAGACTTAATTGGCAGCACAAGAATTAAAGCAAAATCTAATAAAAACAACTTAAGCAGCTTTGTTGTTGAGCTAATGAATGACTTAACTGTTGATAATGTGAAATATACAGGAGGCAGCGATTTAAGCTTCAATCACACCAATAATGAAATAATTATTTCACTCACAACACCTGTAAACATCGGTCAAATTATTGATATAACTATTGAATACAGCGGAACTCCGGAACCTTCCGGATTCTTTTCAGGAATACAAAGTGCCTATTCGAATACCGGTCATCCGGTATTGTGGACGCTTAGCGAGCCATTGAATGCGAGAAAATGGTTTCCTGTAAAACAAGTGCTAGAAGATAAAGCAGACAGCGTGTATGTTTTTATTACAACACCAAACGAATATATTGCAGCCTCAAACGGGATTTTGTACAATGTTATTGATGCTGGAGGCAACAAAATGCGGTACGAATGGAAATCGTATTATCCAATTGCATATTACCTTATTTCTATTGCAGTTTCAGATTATCAGGAATACAATTTCTACGCCCCTTTGGCAACAGTGGGAGAAGAAGTTTTTGTGCAGAACTTTCTTTATAATGATGACAATTATATAAACGCCATAATGAATAATTTGATGCTGACAAAAGACTATATGTCGGCTTTCTCCATATTATACGGCAATTATCCTTTTGCAGAAGAGAAATACGGACATGCCAGTGCACCTATGGGAGGAGCTATGGAACATCAAACTATGAGCACAATGGGCAGTTTTAATCCGGATATTATCAGCCATGAATTAGCACATCATTGGTTTGGAAATAACGTAACTTGTGCAACATGGAGCGATATATGGATAAATGAGGGGTTTGCATCATATAGTGAATATTTGGCAAGAGAATTTGTGTTTGGGAAAGAACATGCTAATCTGTGGATGGAATCTGCCCACACCTCAATACTTGCTCTGCCAGGCGGAAGTGTTTATGTGCCTCCGCTAGAAACAGTAGATGTTTGGCGAATTTTCAGCGGAAGACTATCTTATAAAAAAGGAGCCGCTATCTTACATATTCTCAGGAGTGAAATTAATGATGATGATTTGTTTTTTGAAGTTCTAAGATCGTTTAATGAAAGCTTTAAAGATAGTGTTGCAACAGGTGATGACTTCAGAGAAGTACTTGAAAACATAACAGGGCAACAGTGGGAATGGTTTTTTAACCAATGGTACTATGGTGAAGGTTATCCTATTTTTCAAATAATTTGGTACCAACTGGAAAATACACTGTTTATAAACAGTATTCAATCGGGAAGCGTTGAATATCCCGAATTTTTTAAAGCCACTTTAGAGTTTGATGTTGTATATGACGACTACTCAACACAAAAAATAAGATTACTTCAGGAAACCAACGGACAGATTCTTTCCCATGCAGTTAGCGGCAATGTAATAGATATCATTTTCGACCCAGGAAAAATCTTATTTAAGCAATTTTCTATTTCAACTATTAATGAAAATATTCAAGATGCTAAAACTCTAATATTTCCAAATCCATTTTCAAATGAATTAAGAATTATACTGCCCTATGATTCAATGAATATTGAATGTAAGATTTATAATATAGAAGGAATAAACTTTATCAGCCAAAAACTTGATAAAAACATCAATTCAGTGAATACAGATTTCCTCCCCGATGGAATATTTCTCGTCAAAATTATTAGTAGTGACGGGAAAACAATTCACCGGCAGAAGGTAATTAAAATCAATAAGTAAGAATAGGCTTGTTATTTCTTTTTCTCTGCAGCTCTGGCTTTGGCTTTAAATTCTTCGTAACCGGCTTCAAACTTTTCAGTTTCATTAACCCTTATCCATGTGCCATATTTAACATAGTCAGGAATCCTGCCCCCATTTGATTTCCTGTCATTCTCAGGAACGCCAAGCTGGTTAAGATGCCTTTCATATGCTATCTTGCTTGGTCTTTGATCTTTTCTGTTCATTATTTGGAATTTATTTATTATTGTATTAGTATTTCTGAATTAAACAATTGTTAAATTTTCTCTTCAAACAAAACTTGTAGCCCCGACAGGAATCGAACCTGTATTTAAAGTTTAGGAAACTTCCGTTCTATCCGTTGAACTACAGGGCCTTTAAAAGGAAGGGCAAATATATTCAAACTATCTTATGGTAAACTTACGCAAAACACTGATTTATGTTAAATTATGCAAAGTAAATATAAGACGGCAAATATTTGCATTTAATGTTACAAATATAGGCGATAAATTTGAAATTGTTAAGAAATTTTACAGCCTTTTTCAACATCATCGCCCGCGCTGACAAAGTAGAGGCTTCCATCTCTTCTTTCTGCCATCAGAATCATGCCGTGGGATTCAATATCTTTGATTAGTCTAGGCTGTAGATTTGCAAGTATCAAAACTTTTTTGCCTATTACATCCTCTGGATTGAAGTATTCTGCAATACCTGAAACAACAGTTCTAATATCAACACCGGTGTCCACTTCCAACTTTAAAAGTTTTTTGGTTTTTGCGACTTTTTCTGCTTTTAATACAATCGCAGTTCTGATATCCATTTTTTGGAAATCATCAAAACTAATTTCCGGCTTTAGTGGGTCAGCTTTTGCATTGATAATATTTTGTTGTTTTGTGTTTTGAAGTTTATCTATTTGTTTTTGGATAGTTTCGTCCTCAATTTTTTCAAACAGCAGTTCCGGTTGATTTATCAGATCATTTTCTTTTAAAAGGTCTAATCTGCCTGCATCATCCCACAACAATTCTTTAATATTGAGCATTTTAGACATTTTTTCTGCGGTAAAAGGTATAAAAGGAGCGCATACCAAGCTAAGGTTTGCGCAAATTTGCAAGCTAATATTTAAAACTGTTTTAACTCTTTCAGGATTGGTTTTAATAACCTTCCATGGTTCCTCATCGGTAAGATATTTATTCCCCAGTCTGGCAAGATTCATCATTTCGCCCACGGCTTCTCTAAATCTATACTTGTCAAGAGAATTTGCAATAATGCCGGGGAAAGCTTTGATTTGTTCTATTACAGCTTTGTCCTGTTCGGTAATTTCTCCCAAAGATGGGACTTTCCCCTCATAATATTTATGAGTAAGCACAAGAGTTCTGTTCACAAAGTTGCCAAAAATCGCAAGTAATTCGCTGTTATTTCTCGACTGAAAATCTTTCCAAGTGAAATCATTATCCTTTGTTTCAGGAGCAGTAGCACACAATGCATATCTCAAAACATCCTGCTTACCCGGGAATTCTTCCAAATATTCATGAAGCCAAACTGCCCAGTTTCTTGATGTAGAAATCTTATCGCCTTCCAGATTTAGGAATTCATTAGCAGGTACATTTTCAGGCAGAATATAAGAACCTTCGGCCATTAATATTACCGGAAAAATAATACAATGGAAAACAATGTTATCTTTTCCAATAAAATGAACAAGCTTTGTGTCGTCAGATTTCCAATATGGCTCCCAATCTTTTCCGTTTTCTTTTGCCCATTCTCTCGTTGCAGATATATAACCTATAGGAGCATCAAACCAAACATATAATACTTTCCCCTCAGAGTCTTCAACAGGCACTTTTACTCCCCATTCAAGGTCTCTTGTAACAGCCCTTGGTTGCAGCCCATGGTCAAGCCACGACTTACATTGCCCGTAAACATTAGTTTTCCAATCAGATTTATGTCCATCGAGTATCCATTTACTCAAAACATCTTCATATTTATTTAGAGGAAGATACCAATGTTTGGTTTTTTTCAAAACAGGCTTATTTCCGCTTAACACAGATTTTGGCTCAATAAGGTCTTGTGGGTTTAATGAAGTTCCGCAGTTTTCGCACTGATCGCCATAAGCTTTCTCGTAGCTGCAATGAGGACAAGTTCCGGTTATATATCTATCGGCAAGAAATTGATTCTCTTTTTCGTCAAAATATTGCTCAGAATCATTTTCTTCGAAAATGCCTTTATCATAGATTGTTTTGAATATCTGTGATGCAGTTTCGTGGTGCAAAGGAGCAGTAGTTCTGTGATAAATATCGAAAGAGATTCCTAGTTTATTGAAAGCATCGCCATTGATTTGATGATATTTGTCAACTACTTGCTGGGGTGTAATATTTTCCTGGCGGGCCTTAATTGTTATAGGCACACCATGCTCATCGCTACCACAAATAAAAACAACATCTTCCTTTTTCATTCTCAGATATCTTACATATATATCTGAAGGTACATAAACGCCTGCAAGATGACCAATGTGAATGGGTCCATTAGCGTATGGAAGAGCTGAAGTTACAGTATATCTTTTAAATGCTTTTGTTTGATGATGGTTATTCATATATAATGTGCTTTTACGTTCTTATCTAAAACTTGCAAAGATAATCAAATACAAAAAATTTGGTTTCTCTTTTTGATGAAAATCAATGTTTTATTTAATCTAGCAGGATTTGAAATAATTGAATCGAACAATGACAATGCAAAGAGGGTTTTTAATCTGTAGAGATGAAATGCAGAGACGAAATGCAGAGACGAAATGTAGAGACGAAATGTAGAGACGCGATGCATCGCGTCTCTACTTGCGCAAACAATTGCCCCCATAATTAAAAAATACCTTTAGAATCATACGGATTTACAGCCCTATTTTGGCTCTTTATTGTGAAATACCCAATTATACGTTCATTGTTAATTAGGGGTATTTCCATATTTGATACGCTGGGTGTTTTTTGTTTTAATTTCGCGCAAAGTTGCAATCAACAATTAACCATATAAAAATATACTTTTTAGATTTGTTTCTTTTTAATCATTTACCTGCAGTTATGTGATTCAAGACAAACCTTATCCTTTTCTACTAACCTTAGTAGAAAACATTCAAGCCACGTTAACCAGTAACCTTATTAGCTTATTATACTTTATTTTCGTTGGAGTATTTATTGCAATATCGTAATTAATAAGGTAATAAGTCCCTCAGTATACCCAATATTGCCCCTAAACGAATAACTGGAGAAAAATTATTAAATTTAGGCATTGCCCATGCATTTTATGTCGTAAGAACCATGATGTAAAACATCACTAATAAGTCTGACACTAGGTGGTTTAAAGAGTCCCAATTGGCAGTTGGATGCCGTATAAGAGAGTTTACAATCTAAACCACCAGGCATAGGGCAATGATAAACCCCTAAATTTATAAACTATGAGTAAAATTAAGA